>JBDHTH010000028.1:0-12654 GCA_039808545.1 Phreatobacteraceae bacterium
ATCTCCAGCATCGGCAGGCGTTCATACGAGACCATCGCGGAATCGATGATCGCGCGGATGCCGCGATGCGTGTCGAGCCGGAGCTGGTCGGCCGAGAAGCCGAGCAGCGAATCGACCTCGTCCTGGTGCAGGCCGCGGGCATTCGGGCTGCGGGTGGCGCCCATGAGCGGCGCCTCGCCCTTGCCGTCGGCCGTGATCGCCGACCAGTCGTTCGGCATGCCGGCGGCGGCGGCGCCCTCCTCGGCCTGCCAGTCGATGCCGCCGGCCGGATCGGCGCTCTTTGTGGTGTCCTCGCCCGCCATTTACTGAACCACGATCTCCTTGAAGAGAATCGCGCTCACCTTGCTGGGCGCGATCGCGATGTTGATGCGCCGCATCAGCTCGTCCTTCAGGCGGAACATCCCGGCCGAGCCGTCGAGATCCATCGGCCGGAGCTCGCGCATATAGACCTGGAAGGAATCGAGGATGCGCGGCACCTGCGGCCGGATCAGCTCGGCGGCTTTCAGGTCGGCGACCTCGAGCGCGATCTTCAGCCGGGCGATCTTGCCGCCCTCGACGGTCGCGAGATTGACGACCATGTCGGGCAGGTCGACGAACACCGCCGGCTTGGCGATCTCGGCGACGGGCGTCTCGGCCGGCTTCTTCGCGAACAGGAACTTGTAGGCACCGAAGCCACCGCCCCCGACGACCAGCAGCCCCGCCACCGCCATGACGATCAGCTTCTTCTTCGATTTCGCCGGCGGCTTTGCGCCGTCCTGCTCGTCGGCATCCTCGTTCTTCGCCATCCGCCGCTCCCGCAGTCCCCGATCAATTGCGTTAAGGCTTGGGTGAGATTGGTTAACGAAGCATTGAAAACCCTGCACTGCCGGCAAATTTTGCCGGGCGAAAACCGCCCAACGGCATGGGTTTGCCCGCCGCCCGGACTTGGCCGTTAACCATAACGATCTGTAAACTCTGCATTTTCTCCGTTGGCACGCCCCCTGCTTAGCGAATGGCGGGATAGGGCCGCGATGCTGGGGAGCGTGGCGGCCCGAAACGAAGAGGGTCGAGGCCATGGAGAATGCTCTCCTGGTGGGTCTGTCGCGTCAGGTCGCCTTGCGCCGCGAGATGGACGTCATCGCCAACAACGTGGCGAACGTGAACACCTTCGGCTTCAAGGCCGAGGCGATGCTGTTCCAGGAATACCTGATGCCGGCGGCGCGCACCGACGCCTTCCCGCGCGGCTCCAACACGGTCGCCTATGTGCAGGACCGCGCCACCGTGCATGATTTCCGCAACGGCCCGGTCGAGCGCACCGGCAACATGCTCGACGTCGCGATCGCCACCGACGGCTTCTTCGCGGTCGAGACGCCGGCCGGCGAGCGCTACACCCGCAACGGCTCCTTCCAGATCAACGCGCAGGGCCAGCTCGTCACCAGCGAGGGCCAGCCCGTGCTCGGCCAGAACGGCCCGATCACCTTCGAGCCGAACGACCACGCCATCACGATCGCGGCCGACGGCACGGTTTCGACCGCCGAGGGCATTCGCGGCAAGCTCCGCGTCGTCCGCTTCGCCGATCCGCAACTGCTGAAGAAGGACGGCACCTCGACCTTCGCGCCGGAAGCGGGCCGCGTCGGCGAGCCGGTCGCCCAGCCCGGCCTGGTGCAGGGCGCGATCGAGAAATCCAATGTCCGCCCGGTCATCGAGCTCGCCCGGATGATGGAGGTGCAGCGCGCCTACCAGACCGTGTCGAGCCTGATCGACCAGGGCTACCAGATGCGCCGCACCGCCATCGAGCGGCTGGCCGAAGCGCCGATGTAAGGAGAGATCCATGCGTGCTCTATGGACCGCCGCCAGCGGCATGGCCGCCCAGGAACTCAACGTCCAGGTCGTCGCCAACAACATCGCGAACATGCGCACGGCCGGCTACAAGCGGGCCCGCGCCGAGTTCCAGGACCTGCTCTACGACCATGTCCGCCGGGTCGGCACCTCGACCTCGGAGCAGAACACCCGCGTGCCGGTCGGCGTCGAGATCGGCTCGGGCGTGAAAGTGGTCGCGACCCCGCGCATCATGAGCCAGGGCACGGTCGCGCCGACCGAGAAGCAATACGATGTCGCGATCCGCGGCGAGGGCTTCTTCCGCATCCAGCTCCCGGACGGGCGCACCGCCTATACGCGCGACGGCTCCTTCGAGCTCGACGCCAACGGCCAGCTCGTCACCGCCGACGGCTATACGGTCGATCCCGGCATCACGGTGCCGCAGAACGCCAAGACCGTGACGATCTCGCAGGCTGGCCTGGTGCAGGTGCAGCTCAACGGCGAGACCACCACCCAGGATGTCGGCACGATCCAGCTCTCCCGCTTCGTCAACAAGACGGGCCTGCAGGCGATCGGCGACAACCTGTTCCTGGAGACGCCGGCCTCCGGCCCGCCGCAGACCGGCAACCCCAATGTCGACGGCATGGGCTCCCTGCTCCAGGCCAATCTCGAGCAATCCAACGTCAACGCGGTCGTCGAGATCTCCGACCTGATCGCCGCCCAGCGCGCCTACGAGATGAACTCGCGCGTCGTGCAGGGCGCCGACCAGATGCTCCAGGCCACCGCCCAGATCGCGCGCGGGTGACGATCATGACGATGTCGATGTTCAACCGCCTCCTCACCGCCCTGGCGATCCTCTTCGCGGTCCTCGCCGCCACGAAGGCGCGCGCCGAGACGCTCGGCCCGACGCTCCGCGAGCAGGTGACGATCGCCTCCGACTATGTCCGGATCGGCGACCTGGTCGACAATGCCGGCCCCTTCGCGACGATCCCCGTCTTCCGCGCCCCCGATCTCGGCATGGTCGGCACCGTGCAGGCGAGCCGCATCCTGGCGGCGGTGGAGGCGCAGGGGCTGCGCAACGTCGACACCCGCGCGATCGCCGAGGTGACGGTGATCCGCGCCAGCCGCAGCCTGAAGCCGGCCGAGGTCGAGGCCGCGATCACGGCGGCGATCGCCCGCCAGCTCGGCATCGAGGATGCGGGCCGCGTCCAGCTCAGCTTCGACCGCGACCTCAGGACCATGTATCTCGAGCCGGCCGCCACCGGCGACGTCGAGCTCGCCCATCTCAGCCTCGATCCGCGCACCGGCCGCTTCGACATCGCCTTCGACCTCGCGGGCTCCAACATCGCCCGGCGCGGCGCCCTGCGCTTCACCGGCGGCTATGCCGAGATGGTCGACACGGTGGTGCCGCTGCGCCCCCTCGCCCGCGGCGAGACGCTGCGTCCGCAGGATGTCGCGATCGAGCGGCGGCCGAAGCCCCAGCTCGGCGGCGATGCCGTCGTCGCCCTCAAGGCGGTCGTCGGCATGGCGACGCGCCGGCCGCTGCCGGTCGGCCAGCCGATCCGCCTCGCCGACCTGATGAAGCCCGAATGGGTCGAGAAGAACGCCCCCGTCACGCTGATCTACGAGACCGGCACCTTAAGCGTCTCGATCAAGGCCAAGGCGCTCGAATCGGGCACCGAGGGCGATCTCGTCGCGGCCCAGAACCTCCAGACCAAGCGCACCGTGCACGGCATCGTCCAGGCGCCCGGCCGCATCCTGATCTCGTCCGGCGGTCTGCCGATCCCCGTCGCGGCGGCGCCGCGATGAGCGCCCGCCCCTCCGTTTCATTGCAATCGCAGGTCATTGCCATGCCGTCCTCGACACGCCTCTCCACCACCGCCCGCCTGTTGGCCGGCATCGCGATCGCGACGAGCCTCGCGGGCTGCTCCGCCGTCGACCGGATCAAGAATGTCGGCGAGACGCCGAAGCTCTCGGCGATCGAGAACCCGAAGGCCGAGCCCGGCTACAAGCCGGTGCAGATGCCGATGCCGGAGGTGCAGCCGGCCGTCTACAACAACAACTCGCTGTGGCGCACCGGCACGCGGCAGTTCTTCAAGGACCAGCGCGCTCAGCGCGTCGGCGACCTCGTCACCGTCAAGGTTCGCGTCACCGACAAGGCGATCTTCGACAACCAGACGAAGCGCACGCGCACCAACAAGGAGGACTCCTCGCTCGACAAGCTGTTCGGCCTGGAGAAGCCCCTGAACAATATCGGCATCCAGCCGGCGGTCGAGTTCAACACCAACATGCAGAACACAGGCACCGGCCAGATCAACCGCTCCGAGCAGCTCCTCACCAATGTCGCGGCCGTCGTCACGCAGCAATTGCCGAACGGCAACCTCGTCGTGGAGGGCAAGCAGGAGATCCGCGTCAACGCGGAGGTGCGCGAGATCATCGTCGCTGGCGTGATCCGGCCCGAGGATATCGAATCGGACAACACGGTCGATTCGACCAAGATCGCCTATGCCCGCATCGGCTATGGCGGGCGCGGCCAGATCACCGACATCCAGCAGCCGCGCTACGGCCACCAGGTGCTCGACATCATCCTGCCGTTCTGAAGGTTCGCGGCCAACCGCCGCCTCGCGATCGTCTTCCGCCGGGGTTCCCCAACCCTCGCTCCGGCGGCGACGAAGCGTCCGGGATGCAGGCCCTCGCATCGCCGACGCATCGGGCCGAAAGGCCCTGTCCCCGAGCCTCCGGCCTTCCCCAGCCGGAGGCTCTTAACTTCACCTTGATCGAAGCGGGGCTATGCCGCGTTTCGATCGATCCAACCGCAAGGCCCGAAAGCTCAATCGTCGCGATAGACGCGCTCGCGCCGTTCGTGCCGCTCCTGCGCCTCGATCGACAGGGTGGCGATCGGCCGGGCCTCCAGGCGACGCAACGCGATCGGATCGCCGGTCTCCTCGCAATAGCCGTAGGAACCGTCCTCGATACGCTTCAGCGCGGCGTCGATCTTCGAGATCAGCTTGCGCTGCCTGTCGCGCGCCCGCAGCTCGATCGAGCGATCGGTCTCGGAGGATGCGCGGTCGGCAAGGTCCGGGTGATTCTGGTTCTCGTCCTGCAGGTGCTGCAGGGTCTCCCTGCTCTCCCGCAGGATCTCTTCCTTCCATTCCAGCAGCTTCGAGCGAAAGTAGTCGCGCTGCCTTTCGTTCATGAAGGGTTCGGAATCTTGCGGGCGGTAGTTCAACTCTTCGCGTCGCGCCATATGCCAGTCCACGAATGGAGAACGAATTACGGCGCTATATACAGATCGCATGACGGCTCGACAACGCCTTGGCATTCAACATTTGGGGAATACGCTGACGCCCGCCGCGAATGCGACGACGTTGCGGAAGGCGCGATTCAGCCGATCTTTTCGGCGTTCCGCGCCGCTTCGGCGCGGATCGTCGCGGCCCTGAGCGTGCCGGCCTCGACCTTGGCGAGTTCCACCTGGGCGCGCAGATCCACCGCTTGCAGCACCGCGTCGAGGCCCGAATCGCCGGTCTCCTCGCGCGCCGCGGCCGTCACATGGCTGAGCGCCGCGAGCGCGCCCCGGTCGAGCCGGCCCTCGATCAGGCCGAGCAGCAGGCCGTCGAGCGCGTCGAGCGCCGCATGGCCGCGTTTCGTCTGCCGGCGCCGCCGCTCGGTCGCGGTCTCGGCCGCCCCGACGCCTTGCAGCGCGAGCAGCGTATCGACCCCCGCCAGGCCCGCCGCGCCGCGCGCCGCGGCCGGATCGGCCATGCGCTCGCCGGGCAGCACGAAGCCGCCGCCGCCCGCCCGCCTGACCTGCGGGTGGTTAGCCGGCTGCGTGATGCCGTTCGCGCCGATGATCCGCATTGACCTGTCGCCTTGCCGTAGGATTTCCAGCATGGGCACACGTGGTTAAGCAGGCGTTAATTGCCCGGCAAGAATTGCCGCCCGGCGCGCGCAGCGTCGCCGGAGCGATATGGAAATATCCAGTATTTCCAAAATCTTATCGTCAATTCCTGACTGGCACGCCTCTCGCATGACGCTTCCTTGCAAAGGCGGGAACATCCATGCGCATCCTCCGGTCGATCATCGTCCTCCTCTCCATCGCCGCGCTCGCGGCCGGACCCGCGCCGGCCCTCGCCGATTCCGTCAATCCGGGGCGCAACCTGTCGCGGATCAAGGACCTGATCGACATCGAGGGCGTGCGCTCCAACCAGCTTATCGGCTACGGGCTGGTGGTCGGCCTCAACGGCACCGGCGACACGCTCAACAACGCGCCCTTCACCCGCCAGTCGATCCAGGCGATGCTGGAGCGGATGGGCGTCAACACGCGCGGCTTCAACCTGCGCACCGCCAATGTCGCGGCCGTCACCGTCACCGCCAACCTGCCGCCCTTCGTGACCCAGGGCACCCGCATCGACGTCACCGTCTCGGCGATGGGCGACGCCAAGAGCCTGCAAGGCGGCGAATTGCTGGTCACCCCCCTGCTCGGCGCCGACGGCGAGGTCTACGCAGTGGCGCAGGGTCCCGTGACCATCAACGGCTTCCAGGTCGAGGGCGCGGCCGCCAAGATCGTGCGCGGCGTGCCGACCAAGGGCCGCATCGCCAACGGCGCGGTGGTGGAGCGCGAGATCGAGTTCCGCCTCGCCAGCCAGTCGAAGCTGCGCCTGGCGCTGCGCAATCCCGACTTCACGACGGCCCGGCGCATCGCCGGCGCCATCAACGACTTCATCGGCGGCATCGTCGCCGAGCCGCTCGACCTGCGCACCGTGATGCTGACCGTGCCGGCCGCCTATCAGGGCAATGTCGTGCGCCTGATCACCGAGGTCGAGCAGCTCCGCGTCGAGCCCGACCTCGCCGCCAAGGTGGTGATCGACGAGACCTCCGGCATCATCGTCATGGGCAAGGACGTGCGCGTCTCCACCGTCGCGGTGGCGCAGGGCAACCTGACCGTGACGGTGACCGAGGCGCCGGTCGTCAGCCAGCCCGATCCGCTCTCCAACGGCACCACCGTCGTCGTCCCCCGCACCACCGTCACGGCCAAGGAGGATGCGAGGAAGCTCGGCATCGTCCGCGACGGCGTGACGCTCCAGGAGCTGGTCGACGGCCTCAACGCGCTCGGCATCGGCCCGCGCGACATGATCTCCATCCTGCAGGCCATCAAGGCGGCGGGCGCCCTCCAGGCCGAAATCGAGGTGATCTGATGACCCCGCTCGCCACCATGCTGGTTCCGGCCGCGGCCGACCTCACCAACGAGACCCTCGACCAGGTCTCGAGCCTTCTCGGCAAGAAGAGCGACAAGCTCGCCAAGGCGAAGAAGAACGGCGAGGATTTCGAGCAGGTGTTCCTGAACACCATGATGCAGTCGATGTTCAAGGATGTCGGCGACGGCCCGCTCGGCGGCAAGACGCCGGGCGCCGACACCTGGCGCTCGATGCTGGTCGAGGAGATGTCGAAATCGGTCGCCAAGGCCGGCGGCATCGGCCTCGCCGATCATGTAACCCGCGAGCTCCTCGCGCAGCAGCAGATCAACGCAAAGGCCGGATCATGAACCGCCCCGCCATCACGCAGCGCCCCGTTCCCGGCACGGCGAAGGCCGGCGCCATCACGACGCGCGGCGAGGCCGAGGCGCTGATCGCGCGCCTCGAGCAATCCGCGATCGAATTGGAGCGCCTGCTGAAGGCCGAGACGCAAGCCGCCCGCCTCGGTGACATCAAGGTGATCGCCGAGCGCGAGGGCGAGAAAACGGCGGCCACGCGGCTCTATGCGAGCGACATGGCGCTGCTGCGCGCCAATGCGGTCGCGGTCGGCCATTTCGCGCCGGTCGCCACCGCCGAGTTGCGCCGTCGCCACCAGAGCCTGTCGGCCGTCATCGAATCGAACCTCGTGATGCTGGCGACCGTCCAGGGCGTCGCCGAGGGCATCATGCGCGCCGCCGTCAGCGAGGTCGCCCAGCGCGACCGGCCGACCACCTACGGGGTCGGCGGGCGCGCCGGCATCGCGGCCGCGGCGAGCCGCCCCGTCGCGCTCAACCGCTCGGCCTGAGCCAAGCGGCCGAAACAGTATATTTCGAGTGAAGTTCGGCAGAGTCGATTCACGATATTTTCTTACCGGCGATTCAGAACTCCTCCCGTAAGGTCATCAGGCCGCCACTGTGGCCGAGGCACAGAACCGTGCTGGAGGAGACCGACATGGATGTCGCATCTGTTGCGAAGCCGGGAGCGAACGGCCAGGTGCCGCTGCGCCCCGATGCCGCGCCCGCCACGACGACCGTGAAGACCGAAGCCCCGGCGCACCAGGCCGTCGCCGCCATCAAGGAGACGGCCGAGGTCAATCTGCAGATTTCCTCGAACGCCGAATTGCTGCGCCGTTCCGAGGAGATCTTCGCGGCCGCCGCCGGCGAACGCCGGGTCGACCGGGACGATGCCTCCCATCTCCTGATCTACAAGACGATCGACGGCGATACCGGCGAGGTCGTCCGGCAATATCCGGACGAGGTGCAGGTCAAGCTGCGCCAATACGCCCGCGAGCTGGAGCGCGAGCAGGCCGAGGCCGCCGAGGCCCGCCACGTCGAGCGCTCCGCGTAGACTACGCCCGTGTGGCTCGACTTGTTCGGGTCACAACGCGCGTGAAGTCGGCGCTGCGCCGTCAGATATGGTCGACGAGCGACAGGCGCGCCAGGATCGCGGTCGCCTGGTAGCTCGCCTGCAGGCGCGTCTGGAGCGCCAGGATCTTGATCCCGACCTCCTCCTTGCTGATCCCCTCGACGCCGTCGATCAGCGTCGCGACGACGTTCCTGTCGACCCTTCCCCGCTCCTGCGTCGATTTCACCGCCGTCTGCGTGCCGGCGATCTCAGCCGCGATGCCGGCGATCTTCTGCTCGCCGGCCGCGCCGTCCATCGCGCCCGAGATGCGGAAGCGCAGCGCGTCGTAGCGGTCGGCGGCGGTCGGATCGGCGGCGTCGAACTGCGCCGCCGCGAACACCGCCGCGAGCTTGACGCTGCGTGTCAGCGCCTCCTCGTTGGCGCGCGCGCCGTAGCTGACGCCGACATTGTCGTCGATCGTCGCCGAGGCGGTGGAGCGCGCCGCGTCGCTCCCGCCCTCGCCGCCGTACCAGCGGACCGTATCGGTCGCGGTCGCAGCCCTAAGCGCCGTCGCGCTCGCGAAGGGCGGCCCGTCGATCCGCATCGGCGGATGCGCGTCGTCGACCTGGAAGAAGTCGTTGCCGGCCGCGAGCGCCGAGGCGGCGGTCAGGCTGGTCTTGGCTTCGCGGCCGAGCGCCGTCTGGAGCGACGCCTGGAGATTGGCGGCAGTGTCGGCGGCCGTCGCGCCGATCTGGAACTGGCCTTCGCCCGGCGTGCCGCCCGCGATCGCCGTCAGCGTGACGGTCGTCTCCGTCCCGTCAGGGAGGCCGAGCGTCACCGAGAGGGTCTGGCCCGCCTCCGGCTGCGTCGCGACGGTCACCGACACCGCGTTCGTCGCGCCCATCGGGCCGGCGACGCTCGCGCCCGCCAGCGTCGTGCCGATCGACTTGATCTTGAAGCCGAACGGATGCCCGCCCGCATCCTGCGCGAGGCTCACGGTGTTGCCGGCCAGGACCGGCGCCGCCAGGCGACCGAGGCCGTCGCCGAGATCGGCCTGCCGCCGCTCCTCGATCACCTGCTTGAGGCCCGCCTGCCCGCCGATGCCGTTGAGGATCGCATCGCTGGTCGCGACCGGCTGCGTATCGGTGGCGCGCCCCGAGAACAGGAAACGCCCGTCGATATCGACATTCAGCGCCGCGACCATCTGGTCGAGATTGCCGCGCGCCGTGATCTGCTGCGCCGTCTGGTTGCCGTTGACGATCGTGAAGGACGAGTTGACGGCCGCCGATTTGGTGTCGGTCGCCGCCTTGGTGATCCGCTCCAGCGAGGTCTGCATGAGCGACAGCCGCGTCGACAGGATCGTGTTGCTGGCCTCGTAGCTGTCGAGCGCCGCGAGCTTGGCGCGGTAGCGCGTGGAGAGCGCCACATCGGCGCCGAGCTCGGCATGCGTCTCGGCGCGCTTCTCGGTGCCGAGCTGGCGCTGCAGCACGTCGAGCTGGCTGCGCAGGCCGAGCAGCATGTCGATCGGGATCGATCCGCGGTTCGACAGGGACGAGATGGCCATCGAGCAGCTCCTATACGCGCAGCAGCAAGTCGATCATTTCCTTGACGGCCGTGATCACGCGGGCATTGGCGCTGTAGGCCTGCTGCAAGGTCAGCAGGTCGGCCATCTCCCGGTCGATGTTCACGCCCGACACTTCCGAGCTCTTCTTCTGGAGGAGGTCGACGACCACGTCCTGCCCGGTCTTCAGCGAGCTGGCGCGCGCCGCCGCGTTGGCCTGCGTGTCGAGCACCTGCCGCGTGAAGCCCGCGATCGTGCCGGTGAACGGGCGGCCGACGCCGTCGCCGGCATTGGAGACGAAGCTCGCCTGATCGTTGACGAAGCGGTCGAGCAGGAAGGCCGGCCGCGTCGTATCGCCCGAGGGCACCGCCGGGCTTCCCTGATAGGCGACGAGCAGCGAGGGATCGGCCGTCACGGCCGGGTTGATCGCGATGCGCGCGGCGAAGCCGACCTTCTGGTCGCCCGCCGCGTCGACCACGCGCGAATAGGTCGAGGGCACGCGGCCCGCATCGATGAACAGCGGCAAGGCGCCGCTGCCGCCCTGGAGCTGCGTCTCGGTGATGCCGGCCGTCAGGCCCGCGATCGTCACCTGGTTGGCGGCGCCGTCGTCGAGGATGCGGATCGTGTCGCCGCCCGGATTGGCGACCTGGAAGCTGCCGCCGAGCGCCGCCTGGATCTGGGCGGCGACACTCGCCGGCCCGCCCGAGAAATCGATGCCGACGACCCGGTCGCCCGCCTCCGCCGTATGAGAATTGGCGAGCGGCAGCACGGAAGGGTCGTCGACGCGGACGAAAGACACCGTCTTCGGCCCGGTCGCATCCGTATAGGTGAGGCGCGCGATGTTACCGGGCTGCATGCCCGTAAGGTCGATGTCGAAGCCGTCGCGTCCGCCGCTCGACACCGCCGTGCCGGCGACGTCGCGCCGCGACAGCGAATCGGCGAGCTGCGCCGCGATGTCGTCGAGCTGCGCCTGCGCGCCCGGCAGGACGTTGTCGCGCATGTCGACCAGCGCCGCGATCTGGCCCGAGCGGATCGCGCCCATCGCCAGCAGGTCGACGCGCGAGCCGTCGCCAGCCTCCAGGAAGATCGTGCCGACGCCGCGCGCCGCCGGATCGGCGCTGTAGCGGTCGTTGGCGGTCACCGGCGTCTGCGGGTCGAAGCCTAGCTTGGCGGGCGGCCGGCCATTGTAGAGGACGAGGCCGGAATTGGTCGCGATATTGATGCCGCCATTGCCGTCGACGGTCGCGCGCACGTCGATCAGCCGCGAGAGCTCGTCGATCGCCGCGTCGCGTTGGTCGAGCAGCGAGGAGATGTCGACCGAGCCCCGCGCCGTCTCGGTGACGATCTGCTTGTCGGCGCCCGCGATCGTCTCCAGCAGCGTGTTGACGCGCTTCACCGCGGCGCCGATCGCCTCCTCGGTGTCGCTGCGCATCGCCTGCACGTCGGCGCTGAGGCCGTTGAGCTGGGTCGCGAGAGTACGCGCCGCGTTGATCGCGCCGGCCCGCGTCGTCGGGCTTTCGGGCGTCGTCGCGAGGCCCTGCAGGGCGTTGCGGACATCGTTGATCATCGTATCGAGCGCGGTCGGCCCGCCGGGCGTGCCGTAGAGCGCGTCGAGCCGCTGATAGTAGCTCGCGAGCTCCGTCGCGTAGCCGGCGCTGCCGTTCTCGACGCGGAGCTGGCGCTGCACGAAGATATCGACCTGCCGCGCCACCTCGGTGACGCGCACGCTGGTCGCGCCATTGTCGGAAACGCCCGGTTCCGTGACGGCACGCCGCCGCGCATAGCCTGGCGTATCGGCATTCGCGACATTCGAGGAGACGACCGACAACCCGTAGGTCGAGGCCTGCAATCCCGTCAAAGCGGTCGTCAAGGCGGTCGAAAGACCCATCGAACCCTACTCGGCTAGATCACGCTGTCTTTTGATCGTTTCGATCAAAAGGCAGGACAGTGATCGATTCCTAAAGAGCTAGAGTCTGCTTTGCCCCTTCAAACGATGCCGTTTGAAGGGAGCAGGCTCTGCGATACGCCGGCGGCCGAGATGCTCAGCGCATCAGCGCACCATGTTGAGCACTTCCTGCATCATCTCGTTGCCGGTCGTGACGATGCGCGTGTTGGCCGAATAGGCCTGCTGCGTCACGATCAGCTTGGTGAACTCGTCCGCGATGTCGGTATTCGAGATCTCGAGCGCCTGGCCGACGATCTTGGTGTCGACCGCCACCGCCGGCCCGGATTCGCGCGTCTCGCGGAACGCGCCGCCGTCGAGCTTCTCCAGGAAGTTCGGCCCCTTGAAATTCGCGGTCGCGATCTGGAAGAGATCGACCGTGCGGTTGTTGGTGTAGGTGCCGGTGATGCGACCGTCGGCCGAGATGTTCACGTCGGCGAGCGAGCCGGCGGGGGAGCCGTCCTGCTTCAGCGCCGCGACATCGGCGGTGCCGCGCGTGTCGGCGAACTGGGTCAGGCCCTTGGTGCCGGTATTCACCGTGATATTGCCGAGATTGATGGTGCCGACCGTCAGGTTCGGGATCGTGAAGGTGCCGCCGGCCGGCGCCGTGAGATTGCCCGAGGTGTCGAAGGTGAAGGGCGTGCCGACGCTCTTCCATTGCGTCGTCGTGCCGGTCGCGTTCGGATCGGCCTGATAGTAGAGTTGCCACTGGTCGGTATGGCCGGCGCCGAGCGTCGCGGAATCGATCTTCGCCCAGCGAAGCTGCACCGGCACCGCCT
>JBDHTH010000029.1:0-12483 GCA_039808545.1 Phreatobacteraceae bacterium
CGGCTCTCGACCAGTGCGTCTCGACGGACGGCATTCCGTGCGACGTGAAGTCGAGCTTCTGCGACAACGGCTGATCGATCTCCGGGATACCGGGATCGAAGGGGGCGGCCATCGGCCGCCCCGTTTCGTTTTGGCGCGTCCCATCCTGGCACTGCTTCTCGCCGCCGGCCTGCTGGCCTTGCCGGCGACGTCGGTCGCTGCGCCGCGGCGCATCGTCTCCCTGAACCTCTGCGGCGACCAGCTCGCGCTGGCGCTGGCCGCGCCCGGCACGATCGTCGCCCTCAGCCCCTTCGCGCGCGATCCCCGCCTGTCGGCCGCCCATGCGCAGGCGGTCCAGCCGCAGGTCGCGACCGCCGAGGAGGCGCTCATCGTCGAGGCCGATTTCGTGCTGGTCGGGCCGAGCGACCGCCTCGCGACGCGCGCGATGCTGGCCGCGCGCGGCGTGCCGCTCCTCGTCGTGCCGCATGCCGACACGGTCGAGGCCGCCAAGCGCGTCATCCTCGACACCGCGGAGCGGCTCGGCCGCCCGGAGCGCGGCCGCGAGATCGTCGCGGCGATCGACGCCGCCGTCGCCGAGGTCCAGGTCGCCGGACCGCCGCTGATCGTGCTGCCGCTCGAGCGGCGCGGCTATGCGAGCGGGCCGCAAAGCCTGATCGGCGACATCCTGCGGATCGCCGGCTACCGCCACGCCTTGCCGGAGGCCGGCATCGGCGCCCTGGTGCCGCTGGAGCGCATCCTGCTCTTGAAGCCCGACCGGCTGCTCGTCTCGGAGGCCGACGACCGCGGCGACGATCAGGGCTCTGCGCTGCTGCGCCATCCCGCGCTCGCCGCGATCCCGCGCATCCGCGTCCCGGAACGGCTGACGGTGTGCCCCGGCCCGGCGCTCGCCGACGCAATCCGGGTGATCGGCCGGCGCTGACCGGTCTATCTCAGGGAAACGCCGTGCGCGTCGGGCCGCGCTTGGCCTCGCTCAGCGCCGCCGCGAAATTCGCCGCGAAGGATTGCCGCTCGCCGGGCGAAAGGTCGCGGGCGATCTCGAATTGCCTGTCGCGGATCGCAAGGCTCAGCGAGAGGAGGCCGAACTCCTCGTCCTCGCGGCGCTCGAGCCGCACCCAGGCCGGGTTGAAGCGCCAGGCGCGGGCCCGCCCGCGATGGTCCATGCGGCTGACCTCGATCTCCTCGGCGGTCACGCGCACCCGCTCATAGGCGTTGGCGGCGCGGAAATTCGCCCGGAACGCCAGCCAGATCAGCAGCACGTCGAGGCCGCAGAAGCCGATCACCGGCCAGGCCCCCGCCACGAAGAACACCAGCCCGGAGCCGAAGCTGATCAGCGCGACGATCGCCATCACGATCACGAAGCCCTTGCGCGACAGCGAGCGATGCGGGCGGATCACCGCGTCGAAGAGCGGCTTGTCGCCGGCCACCGGGATGTGCTGATTGGCTGGGTCCATAGACTCATTCTAGATCCGGATCATGGCGCGAAAAAGCATCAGGACGAAAGTGGCCGAGGAGCGTGCCCGCGCGCACGCGATCTTCGCGCGCCTCGCGGCCGCCAATCCGGAGCCGAAGGGCGAGCTCGACTACGTCAACGCCTTCACGCTGCTGGTCGCGGTGGTGCTGTCGGCGCAGGCGACCGATGCCGGCGTCAACCGCGCGACCGGGCCGCTGTTCAAGATCGCCGACAGCCCGGAGAAGATGCTGGCGCTCGGCGAGGACCGGCTGCGCGAGGCGATCAAGACGATCGGCCTGTTCCGGATGAAGGCGAAGAACGTCATCGCGCTGTCGCGGCGCCTGATCGAGGAATTCGGCGGCGCGGTGCCGCAATCGCGCGAGACGCTCGAGACGCTGCCGGGCGTCGGGCGCAAGACCGCCAATGTGGTGATGAACATCGCGTTCGGCGCGCCCACCATCGCGGTCGACACGCATGTCTTCCGCATCGGCAACCGCCTCCGGATCGCGCCCGGCAAGACGCCCGCCGAGGTCGAGGCCAAGCTCGAGCGGATCGTTCCGCCGGAATTTCTCCAGCATGCCCATCACTGGCTGATCCTGCACGGGCGCTATGTCTGCAAGGCCCGCAAGCCGGAATGCTGGCGCTGCGTGATCGCCGATCTCTGCCCCTTCGAGCCGAAGACGCCGGCCCCTATTGCTGCTGCGCCCGCTGCTGCTCCGCTGCCTTGAACGGTGCCATCTGCGCCGCGAGCGCTCGGCCGAAGGCGGGACGCGCCTCGCCGCGCGCCTGATAGGCCGCGAGATTGGGAAAGCGCGCCACGATGTCGGTATGGCGCAGGATGCGCAGCACGCTCACCATCATCAGGTCGCCGCAGGTGAAGCGGTCCTCCAGCCATGTGCGATCGCCGAGCGCCGCGGAGAGGTCGCCGAGACGCTTCAGCACCAGCTCCTCGGCGCCCGGCCGGCGCGCCGGCGCCCAGGCCTCCTGGGCGTAGAACAGGTCGATCGCCGTAAGGTGCTGCACATGCGGCTCGATGCTGTTCAGCGCCGCGAACACCCATTGCGTCGCCTTGGCGCGCCCGGCCGCGTCCTCGGGCAGCAGCGCCGGGCTTTTCGCCGCGACATGCAGCAGGATGGCGCCGCTCTCGAACAGCACCAGCCCGTCCTCCTCGTAGACCGGCACCTGCCCGAAGGGCTGCTTGGCGCGGTATGCGGCCGAGCCCTGCACGGCGCGGTCGATCAGCCGCGCCTCGTAAGGGAGCCCGGCTTCCTCCAGCGCCCAGCGCACCCTGAGGTCGCGCACCAGCCCCTGCGCGAAGGGCGGCACCATTCCGAAGGCCGAAATCGTGATCATGGGACGTCTCCCGATGGAATCTGGCCGTATCCTGCATGACGGCCGGAGCGGCGCCAGCCGGTCTCTTGCGCCGGCCCCATACGCCTACCATATGATCGCCAACGACCGGCACCCCGAGGGGGCGCCGGCCGCGGATGCCTCCAGAGGGTCCGCAAAGTCGCTTCTGTGAGGGCTTTGAGATGTCGCGTATGCCGACCTTGTCCAGTCCGTTCCTGCTCGGCTTCGAGGATATCGAGCGCGTGCTCGACCGGGTGTCGAAGGCGGCCGACGGCTATCCGCCCTACAACATCGAGCGACTGCCGCGTGACGGCGACCAGCCGGAGCGGCTGCGCATCACCCTGGCGGTCGCGGGATTCACGAAGGCCGATCTCGACGTCACGATCGAGGAGAGCCAGCTCACCATTCGCGGCCGGCAGGCGGACGATCCGAACCGGGTCTTCCTGCATCGCGGCATCGCGGCGCGCCAGTTCCAGCGCGCCTTCGTGCTCGCGGACGGCATGGAGGTGATCGGCGCGGATCTCCGGAACGGCCTGCTGGCGATCGACCTCGCCCGTCCGCAGCCCGAACGTCTGGTCCGGCGCATTCAGATCGCCGAATCGGAATGAGCATCGCGGGGGCGGCAGTGATCGCCAGATCTTCGCCGGGTGATGCCAACAAGAAACCAAGAGGCGCCCACACGGGGCCTTGAATGAACAACTCTCGAGCTTCGCGCGTCTAATATTCAGAGTGCGGGGCCATGGAGGTTACCATGACGAACCACGGCAAGCTTCACGACTATATCGGCTCGCTGAGCCCGGAAGCCTTCGCGGCCCTTGGTGGCGGCCATATCGCCTATGTCCGCGAAATCCGCTCCGAGGACGTCGCCGGCCTGTTCCCGAACGCGCCGACCCTGACGCCGGGCATGACCCTGTTCGCGCTGCATGCGGCGGACGGCACCCCGATCATCGTCACGGACAGCCGCGAGGCGGCCGTCGCCAACGCCTGGCAGCAGGAGCTGGAGACCATGAGCCTGCATTGAGGGCTTCGCGCCGCGCAGGCGGCAGGAATTCGCGCGGCCCGCCGGCATCCGGCGGGCCGTTTCGCGTTTGAAGCAATGCGGTAATCCGGCGTTCACCACGACGGCGTTGCCCTATCGGCTGCGGCGGCATTCACCGCAAGGCTTCATGCTCCCGAAACCCGTTGCGGCTAGCGTTGCGCGTCCTTCGAGGAAGATCCGCAATGCTCAGCACTTCGCCCGTCCACGCACTCGAGATCCATGGCCTCTGCAAGAGCTTCGACCGCCCGGCCGTCGCCGGGCTCGACCTCACGGTCCGGCGCGGCGAGTTCTACGCGCTGCTCGGGCCCAACGGCGCCGGCAAGACCACGACGCTGCGCATGGTCGCGGGGCTCCTGATGCCGGACGCCGGCACGATCCATATCGCGGGCCGCGACGCGTTGCGCGATCCCGTCGAGGCCAAGCGCGTCGTCGCCTGGATCTCGGACGAGCCGATGATCTACGACAAGCTGACGCCGCACGAATACCTGGAATTCGTCGCCGGCCTCTGGGGCATCGAGCCGGGCCTCGCGCGGCGGCGGGCCGACGCGCTGATGGAGTGGCTGGGCCTCGCGCCGCATGCGGGCGAATATTGCGGCGGGTTCTCCAAGGGCATGCGCCAGAAGGTGGCGCTGGCCGGCGCGCTGGTGCATGAACCCGAGGTCATCATCCTCGACGAGCCGCTGACCGGCCTCGACGCGCGCTCGGCCCGGCAGGTCAAGACCGTGCTCCGCGAGCGCGTGGCGGCGGGCGTCACCGTCATCATGACGACCCATATCCTGGAGGTCGCGGAGCGGATGGCCGACCGGATCGGCGTCATCGCGAAGGGCAGGCTGATCGCCGAGGGCACTCTCGCGGAGCTCAGGGCCCGCACCGACGGCACTGCCACGCTGGAGGAGGCGTTCCTCGCCCTCGTCGAGCAGGAAGCCGCCTGATGGCGGCGCCCGGCAGCATCGCCTGGCTCGCCGGGCACGAATTGCGCCTCTCCTGGCGCGACTGGCGCGCCATGCTGACGGCCGGCAAGAAGAGCCGGGCCCGCAAGGTCGCGGTCTTCTTGGGGGTGGCCGCGGCCGCGCTGCACGGCTTCGCGTATTTCATGACCAGCCGCTTCGCGGGGCTCGACCTTGCCTCCGAGACCGCGAACAACCTGCTGCTGACCGGCGTGCTGCTGCTCTATTTCTGCCTGATGGTCTCGCAGGGCATGGAATCGGCGACGCGCGTCCTCTATGCCCGCGCCGATCTCGACCTGCTGCATTCCTCGCCGGCGCGCCTGAAGCGCGTCTTCGTGGTGCGGCTGACGACGATCGCGGCCCAGATCGCGCTGATGGCGATGCTGCTCGCCGGCCCCTTCATCAATGTCGCGGCCTGGCGCCACGGCGCGCATTGGCTGGCGGGCTACGGCGTCGTGATGGCGATGGGCGCCATCGCGGGCGCGCTGGCGATCGCGCTGACGGCGCTGTTGTTCGGCACGGTCGGGGCGCGGCGCACCCGCTTCGGCGCCCAGGTCGTGGCGGCCGTGATCGGCGCGATGTTCGTCATCGGCCTGCAGATCGTCGCGATCTTCACCTCCGACACGCTGTCGCATCTCTCGGTGCTGCGCGCCGAATGGCTGGTGGCGGTCGCGCCTGCGCCCGGCAGCGCCTGGTGGTGGCCGGCCCGCGCCGTGACGGGCGACGGGACGGCGCTCGCCGGCGTGCTGCTGCTGGCCGCTTCCTTGCTAACGCTTGTGGTCGCGGGGCTTGCGGGCCGCTTCGTGCGCTACACGGCCGAGGCCGCCAATATCGGTGCCGATCCGGCGCGCCGCGCCCGCCGCCTCGCGCCGTTCCGCACCACCTCGCCGATGCAGGCGCTGCGCCGCAAGGAATGGATGCTGCTGATCCGCGATCCCTGGCTGATCTCGCAGAGCCTGATGCAGCTCCTCTATCTGCTGCCGCCCGCTTTGCTGCTCTGGCGCTCCTACGGGCATGGCGAGGCGGCGCTGTTCATCCTCGTGCCGGTGCTGGTGATGGCCGCCGGCCAGCTCGCGGGCGGCCTCGCCTGGCTGGCGATCTCCGGCGAGGACGCGCCCGACCTCGTCGCCACCGCGCCGATCGCGGCGCGCCGCGTGATCCGCGCCAAGGTCGAGGCGGTGCTCGGCTGCATCGCGCTGGTGATGGCGCCCTTCGCGATCGTCTTCGCGACGCTGTCGCCTTACCTGACGCTGGTGCTGCTGGCCGGCGCCGCGGCGGCCGCGAGCTCCGCCACGCTCATCCAGCTCTGGTTCCGCGCGCGGGGTCGGCGCGCCCAGTTCCACCGCCGCCAGACCGCCTCGCGCTTCACGACCTTCGCGGAAGCCTTCTCGTCGGTGAGCTGGGCCGGCACCGCGGCGATCGCCGCCAACGGCAAGCCGGTCGCCGCCGCCTTCAGCGCGCTCTTCGCACTTGGCGTGCTCGCGGTCGCGCGCTACGCGGCGCCGAAATCCGCCGAGTGATGCTCACGTGAAAAAGGCCGGGCGTACCGCCCGGCCTGATCTCAGGTATCGTGTGTTTGCCGGCTTACTTGATGTAGCCGGCCTCGCGATAGGCCTTCTCGGCGCCCGGATGCAGCGGCACCGGCTGCATCTTCCAGGCGGTCGCCGGGTCATAGGCCTTCATCGCCTGATAGACGTTCGGCAGGCGGGCGCGGTTGTCGATGATCGCCTTCGTCATCTTGTAGACGAACTCGGTCGGCAGGTCGGCCGAGACGAGATAGACGTTGCCCATGGCGCTGACCGCGAGATCGCCGGTCTGCAGGCCCGGAAAGGTTCCGTCCTTGATGGTGTCGGCGCTGTAGCCGAACTTGGTCGTCAGCGCCTTGGAGAGGTCGGCCGGGAAGCTCACGAGCTTCACCTTGCGCCGCCCGTCCAGCACCTGCGATGCGATCCCCGACGGGATCTCGCCGGCCGTCCAGAGCACGTCGAACTGGTTGTCGTTGAAGGCCTGGATCAGGTCGCCATAGGAGTTGACCACCACCTTGCCGCCGCCCGCCTTGACCTTGGCGAAGGAGTTTCCGTAGTGCTCGAGCACGCGCTGCAGGGTCAGGTATTCGGAGGTCGCGGGCGAGGTGACGCCGATCGTCAGCTTCGGGTCGGCCATCAGCTCGGCGAGCGAGCGCTTCTCCTCCACCGGGACATAGACCATGAAATAGACCTGCACGCCGGTCGAGCCGAGGGTGCGCAGCTTGTCGTGCGGCGCCTTGTAGGGTTCCTCGCCCTTCAGCGCGGCAGCGCTGAGGAAGTCGATGCCCATGCCGATCTGGCTGAGGCCGGCCTGGATGCGGGTCGGGTTGTCCTTGCCGCCGCCCGGCACGATGCGGATATTGGTCCCCGGCACCGATTCCATGACGATGGTCGAGACGCCGGTCGTCTGGGTGAACCAGGCGCCGCCCGGCGAGCCCGAGGTCCACTCGAAGTTGCTTTGGGCCTGGGCCGCGAGGGGCGCCGCCGTCAGGACGGTTGCGATCGCGGCGGCGCGCAGCGCGCCCGGAAGCTTCAGATGCATGACGGTCTCCTTGGGCGTTTCCTCGCCGGTAGCGGGACGAAGTCTCAGTCGAAGGCCGGATCGACCGGCACGCGATAGGCCGTGACGAGGCGGTTGGTCTCGTTCGCCATGCCGATCACGGCGACCAGCTCGGCGAACATCGCCTCGCTCATGCCGGCCTTGCGGGCGGCGGCCGTGTGGCTGGCGATGCAATAGGTGCAGTTGTTGGTGACGCTCACCGCGAGATAGACCAGCTCCTTGGTGAGCGGATCGAGCGCGCCCGGCGCCATCACCTCCTTGAGGCTCTCCCAGGTCCGCTTCAGCGTGACGGGATCGCGCGCGAGATATTTCCAGAAGTCGTTGACGTCCTTGACGTTGCGGCTCGCCTTGATGTCGTCGATGACGGCGCGGGCCTCCGGGCTCGCATCCTCATAGGCGATCGGTTGCGGTCGCGGCATCGGTGTCTCCTCAATCCTGGCGGAAGCGGCGCGGCCTCAGGCCCGCATGGAACCAGTTGACCAGCGTCACGGCGTCGTAGACCGGCACGCCGAAGCGCTCCGCGATATCGGCGCTGTAAGGCGTGAGATTGGTGCATTCCGAGACGATCGCGCCGATGTCGGGATGCGCGCGCATCAAGGTGGCGGCCGCTTCCAGCACCTCCTCGCGCAGCGTCTCGAAGGGGACCGAATTGTCGCCGTCGCGGATCGAGCGGACGAATTCGCTGGTCGGCGGCAGGCCGACCACGGGCGTCGAAGGATCGACGCCGACGCCCTCGAAATAGCGCCCGTTCAGCGAGGCGGCGCTGTAGGTCAGGATGCCGACCCGCTTTTTCGCCGGGATCAGCCGCTCGACCATCGGCACCTGGAGGAGGGCGCTGGTCGCGACCGGCACCGAGCAGAACTCGGCGAGCTCCTTCTGGTAGATCGACAGGAAGCCGCAGGTCGTCGTGATGCCGTCGACGCCGGCGTCGATCAGCTCCTGCGCGGCGCGCTTGAAGGCGTCGAGCAGGTCGACATTGTGCAGGTCCGTCATGCGCGCCGGGATGGCGTCGTGCACGATCCGGTATTGCACCGGAAAGTCCCAGGTCCCGGCATGGCCGATATCGCCGCGGAAGCGCTGGAAATAGCTGCGCACCATCAGGATGCCGACGCTGACGCCGTAATAAGTCTTCTTGCCGCGGGCGTTGGCCGCCATGACGGGCGCGACCGGCGCGATCTGGTTCACTGCAATTCTCCTTCGCGAATGGCGACCATGGCGGGCTTCGGCGGCTCGACGAGCCCGCGTGCCGCGACGATCCGGCCGTAGACCACCATGGCGGCGACGGCCGCGAGGCCGAGCCCGGCCCGCTGCCAGATCGGCACCGTATAGCCGATCGTCAGGAAGGTGCCGGCCGCGATCAGCGCGAGGCTCTGCCAGATCCTGAGCGGGCCCCAGGCGTAGCGCGCGAGTCCGGACGAGATCAGCACCAGGCCGGTCGAGAGCGCCGCGGCGGTCGCCGCGATCTCGAACAGCGTTCCCTTCAGGATCAGCCCCGGCTCGTAGATATACGCCATGCCGGTGATGAAGCCGCCGAGCGCGAAGCGGCAGGCATACCAGCCGGTGCGCATGGCGGGCGCGCCCGCGATGGCGGCGGCCGCGTCCGCGACCGGCGCGACCGGCGGGGAGGCGTCGGCCAGCACCGCGAAATAGAAGATGAAGAGGTGGATCGCGATCAGCGGCACGCCGTATTCGGCGATCAGCGGCGCGCCGATCGCCGCCGTGATGATATAGGCGGGCGTCGTCGGGATGCCGACGCCGAGGAACAGGCAGGTCGCCGCGATCAGGAAGGCGAGGAGCAGCAGCGAGCCGCCCGCCGCCGCCTTGATCATCCCCGTGAAGGCGAGCAGCAGCCCCGTATTGGTGAGCGCCGCCGTGATGATTCCGGCCGATGTCACCGCGACCGCGATCATCGCGATCAGGTAGCCGCCGTCGCGCAGCCCCGCGAGGACGGCCGAAACGCCCATCCGCGTATGGGCCCGCAGCGCCGCGATCGCGACGGTGGCGATCGTGCTCCAGAACGCCGCGAAATAGGGCGAATAGCGCAGCATCATCAGCGTGACGAGCAGCACCAGCGGCACGATCAGATGCGCGTCGCGGCCGAGCATCGCCAGCGTCGGCAGCTCGGCCTTCGGGATCGCGCCGATGCCGAGGCGCTTGGATTCGAAATGCACCGCCGCGAAGATGTTCACGTAGTAGAGGATCGCCCCCATCGCGGCCGCGACGATGATCGCCGAATAGGCGACGCCGATGCTCTCCGACATTATGAAGGCCGCCGCCCCCATCACGGGCGGCATCAGCGGGCCGCCGACGCTGGCGGCCGATTCGATGCCGGCCGCGAAGACCGGCCGGAAGCCGAGCCGCTTCATCAGCGGGATCGACATCGAGCCCGTGACCACGACATTGGCGACCGAGGAGCCGCTCATGGTGCCGAACAGCGCCGAGGAGACGACCGCCACCTTGGCGGGCCCGCCCATGAAGCGGCCGCCCGTGAAGGCGCCGAAATTGCCGAACAGGCGGCTCATGCCGCTCGCCTGCATCAGCGCGCCGAAGATCAGGAAGGAGGCGACGATCGTCGCGCTCATCACGGTCAGCGAGCCATAGAGACCGCTGTTGACCGACAGGTAGTTGATCTCGGTGATGTGCGCGATGGGAAGCGGCCGCGAATACCAGGCGCCCGGCAGCAGGTGGCAGATCGCCATGTAGCCGATGACGAGCAGCACCAGGATCGCCAGCGTGTAGGAGATCGAGCGGCGCGTCGCCTCCACGACCGCGAGGACCATCATCGTGCCCATCGCGTATTGCACGGGGGTCAGCGGGTCGATGAAGCTGGTGCGGTCGTAGATCGCGCCCTGGTTGAAGTAGATATAAACGTTCGGCACGAAGGCCGCGACCGCGAGCAGGGCGTCGAGGACGGTCGGCCGGTGCATCGGCGAGGCGGCGGTCGCCGGATAGAGGAAGAAGACGAGCGGCACGAACAGCGCGAGATGGATCGCCGCGAGCTCCAGCGGGTCCGGATAGCCGAAGCCCGCGAAATACAGATGCAGCAGCACGGCGCCGACCGACCAGGCGCCCAGAAGATGGCCGAACAGACCTTCGATGCGTCGCAACGCCCGACCCGCCTCTCTCTTCCGCCGAGGGGCAATCCGCTGCGGTTCAGGCTGCGCCGGACCAGGCCCGCGGGCCGAAATTCAGGGGCGCGGCAGCACCTTTGCGTATTGCATACAATAATCACAACAGCTAAATTCGCCTCCGTCAATTCTATATTCGCGTTGAATCGAAGAAATCCGTTCTCTGTACCGAACGGCCATACCTTTATGAGGAACGGAGCCGCTGCTCCCGGAGGTGTCGATTTGGACGTGGAGGAGGTCGACGGCCAGCCGGCGGCGCGGTGGTCGGGCGCCGCGATGCCCGCCGAGGCGGCTGCCGCGATCGCGGCCGAAGACGCATCCCAAGGACCCGTGTCCCAAGCACCCGTGACCGCGCCCTTCGTGGCGCCGCTGCCGCTGCCGCAGCAGATCGCGGCGCATCTGCGCGACCAGATCATCCACGATGTCCTCAAACCCGGCGCCCGCATCCGCGAGCAGCCGCTCTCGGCCGAGCTCAAGGTCTCGCGCACGCCGCTGCGCGACGCGCTGAAGATCCTGATGGCGGAGCGCCTCGTCGATCTGGCGCCCAATCGCGGCGCGGTCGTCGCCGATCCGAGCATCGAGGAGCTGCGCGACATGCTGCGGGTCTATTCGAGCCTGGAGGCGCTGGGCGCCGGGCTCGCCTGCGAGCGCGCCAGCCCGGCCTGCATCGCCCGGATCCACCGCCACCAGCGCGACATGCTCGCGGCCTATGAACGGCGCGACCGGCTCAGCTATTTCCGTGCCAACCAGGCGTTCCATCTCGACATCGTCGCGGCCTCGCGCAACGCGGCGCTGATCGAGATGCATGGCCGGCTGAACATCCGCCTGCACCGCGTGCGTTATCTCGCGATCATGGCGCATCAGGACTGGACCTTCGTCAGCAACCAGCACGAGGCGATCCTCGCGGCGCTGGATGCGCGCGACGGCGACCTGCTCGGCCGGCTGCTGGTCGATCACCTCTCGGGCGCCTGGCGCGCCGTCGCCATGCTCGAGGCGGCGGCCCGGCCGCGCGCCGCCGAATAGCTTATCAAGGAACCCGCTCGATGCTGCCGCGCCCCGAACAGCCGACCCTCGCGACCCATTGGGGCACCTATCGCGTCGAGATGGGCGCCTCCGGCCCGGCGCGGCTGCGCGGTTTCGAGGCCGATCCCGATCCCTCGCCGATCGCCGACGCGATGATCGCGGCCCGCGCCGGCGAGGCCCGCATCCTGCGCCCCGCCATCCGCCGCTCCTTCCTGGAGCATGGTCCCCGGCCGGATGCCGGCGGGCGCGGCGCCGAGCCCTTCGTCGAGGTCGAATGGGACGTCGCGCTCGACATCGTGGCGCGCGAGCTCGACCGCGTGCGCAGGACGCGCGGCAACCGCGCGATCTATGCCGGCTCCTACGGCTGGGCGAGCGCCGGGCGCTTCCACCACGCGCAGAGCCAGATCCACCGTTTCCTCAACGCGATCGGCGGCTATACCCGTTCGGTCCAGAACTACTCCTTCGCGGCCGCCGACACGATCCTGCCGCATGTCGTCGGCGACCGGCGCGGCCTCTACAACGGCCATACGCCGTGGCGGCTGATCGCCGGCCATGCCGACCTGCTGGTGATGTTCGGCGGCGTCGGCCGCAAGAACGGCCAGGTCGCGTCCGGCGGCATTGGGCGGCACATGGTGGGCCCGAGCCTCGAGGCCTGCCGCGATGCCGGCTGCGCCTTCGTCTCGATCAGCCCGATCCGCGACGACACGCTCGCCACCATCGGCGCCGAATGGCTGCGCCCGCGCCCGAACACCGACACGGCGCTGATGCTCGGCCTCGCGCATGTGCTCGTCGCCGAAGGGCTCGCGGACCGCGCCTTCCTCGACCGCTACACCACCGGCTTCGCGCGTTTCGAAGCCTATCTGACGGGCGCTGCCGACGGCACGCCGAAGACGCCCGAATGGGCCGCCGCGATTTCGGACGTGCCGGCCGAGACGATCCGCGCGCTGGCGCGCCGCATGG
>JBDHTH010000030.1:0-12472 GCA_039808545.1 Phreatobacteraceae bacterium
ACGCCTTCTGGGGCGACCGCTACGGCCAGATCGAGGACCCGTTCGGCCATAAATGGTCGGTCGCCACGCATATCCGCGACATGAGTCCGGACGAGCTGAAGGCCGCCATGGACGCGGCGATGAAGCAGCCGCAATGCGGCTGATCAGCCGGCGGCTTTCGCCCGCTCGGCCCTGAACGCCTCCACCGCCGCGCGGCGCGGCATCGGCGCGATCGCGCCGTAGCCGAGCGTGGAGAGCGCCGCGGCCGCGTTGGCGTAGTCCGCCGCCGCGAAGGGATCGCCGGTCTTCAGCCATTCGGCCAGGAAAGCGCCGTCGAACATGTCGCCGGCCCCCGTCGCGTCCACCGCCTCGACCGGATGGGCCGGGATCAGCCGCCGCGCATCCCTGGTCGCCACCAGCGTGCCCTTCTTGCCGAGCGTCAGCGCGACGATGCTCGGGCCGAGCTTCAGATAGAAGTCGACGATCTCCTCCGGGGTCTGGAGCCCGGTGAGCTGCTGCGCGTCGTCGAGGCCCGGCAGAACGATGTCCGAAAGCGCCACCGCCGCGTGGATGATCGCCCGCGCCCGCTCCAGCGGCCAGAGTCTCAGGCGCAGATTGGTGTCGTAGGAGATCGCCGTGCCCGCCTTGCGGGCGAGATCGATGGCGTGAAAGCAGGAATCGCAGGCCTTGTCGGAGATCGCCTGGCTGATCCCGGAGATATGCAGCACCCGCGCATCGGCGATCATCGCGGCCGGCACATCCTCGTTGCCCATCCGGCTCGAGCCGGAGCCGGCCCGCCAATAGGTGAATTCGTGCCCTTCCGGCCCGTGCGTGATGAAATAGATGCCGGTCTTGGCGTCCTCGTCGATCACCACCGCCGAATGATCGATCCCCTCGGCCTCCCAGAGCGCGACGAATTCGCGCCCGAAGGCATCGCCGCCGAGCCGCGTCGCATAGGCGACCCTGGCGCCCTGCCGGCGCGCCGCCACCGCGACGTTGCAGGTGTCGCCCCCGAGCCCCGGCAGGAAGGACCGGCCCTTCTCGCCGCAAAGCTCGCTGAACTCCATCAGCGGCTCGCCGATCGCGACGATATCGATGGATTTGGCCATGGTCCCCCCTTCCGATGTTCTTATAGCTTGCCGAGCGCCTTGAGCTCGTCCTCGGCGTGATGCATCGCGGTGTTGCCGGCCGGCACGCCCGCATAGACCGCCGATTGCAGGATGACTTCCTTCAACTCCTCGATGCTGAAGCCGTCCTCCGCGATCCCCGCGCGCACATGCAGGCGGAATTCCTCCCAGCGGCCGAGCGCGATGGTCGTCGACAACACGAGCAGCCGCCGCGTCTTATGATCGAGCCCGGGCCGCGTCCAGATATCGCCCCAGGCGTAGCGCGTGATGAGATCCTGGAAATCGCTGTTGAAGGCGTTACGCCGCGCCAGCGACTTCTCGACCCAGGCCTCGCCCAGCACCTTGCGGCGCAACGTCAGCCCTTCCTCGAACCACGCCTTGCGCTGTGCCTCATCGACCATGCCCGCGCTCCTCCTCGGCCCGCTCCAGCGCCCGCCCGATGAAGATATCGGCCGCGCCGAGCGCCTCGGCGGCATTGAACAAGGACTTCAACCGATCGAGCGAAAGGATTCCAGCGATTCGGGAATCTTCGCGGGCAAGCGCATGCAGGTCGCGGCCCTCCGCCGTCACCTGCTTCGCCAGAGCCTCCACATGCGCCTTCGCGCCGTCCCGCCCGAGATGCGGCGCGAGCGCGCCGGCGAGGCGCTCCGTGAAGATCAGGCCGCGCATCGCCTCGAGATTGCGCCGCATGGCGGCGGCATCGACCGTCAGCCCCTCCAGCGCCTCGGCGATCGCTTCGAGCGCCCCGCCCACCCCGATCGCCAGCTCGGGGAGCGCAGAGGCCTCGGCCTGCCAGCCGCCGAGCCCGCGCTCATGCAGGTTCGGCACCGCCGCGAGCATGGTCGCGACGAGGCCGGGCGCCCGCGCCGCCATCTGCCGCGCGATCATCGCGGCGACCGGATTGCGCTTGTGCGGCATCGCCGAGGAGCCGCCGCGCCCGACGCCCGCCGGCTCGAACGCCTCCGCGACCTCGGCCTGCATCATCGCCGCGATATCGCCGCCGATCTTGGCGAGCGTGCCCGCCAGGATCCCGAGCGCCGCCGCATAGCCGGCGCTCGCGCCGCGCCGGCTATGCCAGGGGAGCTGCGGCACGCGCAGGCCGAGGATCGCGCCGATCCGTTCCGCTAGGTCGGGTCCGCCGGCCCCGAACGGCGCCAGCGTGCCGGCCGCGCCGCCGAACTCGAGCCGTATCGCCGCTTCGGCCGCCGCCGCGAGCCGCGCCCGGTCGTCGGCGAGCGCCGTCAGCCACTGCGCCGCCTTGAGGCCGAAGGTGATCGGCACGGCCGGCTGCATCAGCGTGCGGCCGAGCATTACGGTGCCGCGATGCTTCGCAGCGAGATCCGCCGCCGCCGCCACGGCCCGTGCCAGCACGGCATCGAGATGCCGCTGCGCTCCCCTGAGCGACAACGCTGTCGCCGTGTCGATCACATCCTGGCTGGTCGCGCCGAAATGCACGAAAGCGGCGGCTTCGGGCGAGATTGCCCGCACGGCCTGGGTGAGATCCGCGACCAGGGGAATCGCGTAGGTGCCGGCGAGCCGCGCCCGATCACCGATCGAGGCCGCGTCGAACGCCTCTCCCGCTGCCGCCTCGATCGCCTCGGCGGAAGCGGCCGGCATCATCCCCGCCTCGGCCATGGCGCGCGCCAGCGCCGCCTCGAAGCGTAGCGCGTTGGCGATGATTGCGCCGTCCTCGAAAAAGGCCGCGACCGTGGCGCTGCCGAACTGCCGCTCCGCGAGGCCCATCGCCTCAGCGCCCGGTCCAGGCCGGCTTGCGCTTGCCGAGAAAGGCCTCCATCCCCTCGCGAAAATCCGCGCTCATATAGACGCGCGTGACGATATCGTGGTCGTCCGGCGCCTCGGCGGCGGCTGCGATGCGCCCCAGCGCCTCCTTGGTGGCGCGGATCGTCAGCGGGGCGTGCTGGGCGATGGTCGCGGCGAGCGCCCTGGCGCGAGGCAGCACGGCGGCCGGATCGTCGACCACCTCGGAGGCGAGCCCGATCCGAAGCGCCTCCTCGGCCCCGACCAGCCGCGCCGTGAACAGGAGGTCCTTGACCCGCGCCGGCCCGATCAGCCCGGACAGCCGGGCCAGATTACGGATCGACAGGCAGTTGCCGAGCGTGCGGGCGATCGGAAACCCGTAGCGCAGGTTCCCGCCCATCACCCGGAGATCGCAGCAGGCCGCGATCGCGCCCCCGCCCCCCGTGCAGGCGCCCGCCACGGCCGCGATCGTCGGCATCGGCGCCGATTCGAGGACCGTCAGAATGGCGTTCATCCGCGCCTCGTAGTCGATCGCGTGCTGCGGCGTCGTAAAGCTGCGAAACTCCGCGATGTCGGTGCCGGCCGCGAAGGCCTCGGTGCCGGCGCCGGTAATGATCAGTGCCCGCACCTCTTCGCGCCGCCCGATCTCGGTGATGAAATCGGCCAGCGCCTGGTACATCGTCAGCTTCAGCGCGTTGCGCGCCTGCGGCCGGTTGAAGGTGAAGACCGCGATGCCGTCGGCGATCTCTGTGATGATGTCGGTGTCCAAGGCGCTTCCCCGCGACGCGTTGCGCGCCGAGATTGGCAGAAGCCGGGCGAAGCGCCAATCCGGCGCCTTGACGACACCTGTTTCGTACCTGTTTCGCCCCTATTTCGCGCGCAAAACGCGGAAGAATCCGTCGCCGCAATCCCGGTTGAACAGCGCCGCGTTCTGCCAGGGACCGGTGATCGAGGTCGGCGCCGTGGGGTTGCGGCCGCGCGTGTCGCGGATCTGGCGCCAGGGAATGACGACCTGCCCGGTATTCTGGTTGATGCTGCCGGCCCAGGTGTAGCCGTCGCTGCTGAACTCGATCGTCGAGCCGCGCACCGAGATCGTCGCGATCGCGTAATTCGCGCGGCAGGTGGTGCCGCGCGGATTGGTATAGCCGCGCTCGCCGACATACTCGCCATCCGTCAGCACGAGGGTGGTCGTCCCGGCGGGCGGCGCCTGGGTGGTCGTCTGCGGCGCATCGACCGCCGTGTTGTTGGTGCGCGGATTGGTCTGGTTGCCCGGCCGCGGCGCGCAGAGCGCCTGCTGCTGCGCCAGCAATTGCCGGATCAGCGCGACGCGCGGGCTGTTCGGATAGGCTGTCAGGAACGGCCGCGCGCAGGCCTCCGCCTGGCAGGGATTGCCGCTGCGGATGCAGAACTCGGCGCTGGTGGCGAGCTGGGCCTCGCGCGCCTCCGCCTCCAGCCGGCCGATCTCCTGGTTCGCGGCCTGCTTATGCGCGCAGACCTTGCAGGTCTCCACATAGCGGCGCAGCAGCAGCAGCTTGCCGCGCGCGTTGTTGTATTCATTCTCTTCGTTGCGGCTGACCGGCGTCGTGTCGCAATAGACCCGCCCGTCCCGGAACGCCGGACGGCCGGTCGCGCAGGATTCGATCGTCGCCAGCCGCTCGCGCGCCGCGACGCGGAACTCGCAGATCACGCAGCTCCGGTCATAGGTCCTGAGCTTCTCCGGATCGAGCCCGGCGGCGCCGAAATCGGCCGCTTCCAGACGCTTCAGCTCGGCCTCGGCATCGTTGCGGAAGAGACAGCTTCCGGGGCAGTTCCGCAGATATTCGGCGAGCTTCAGGCGGTCGCCGCGCACCGCCTCGTAGCCCTGGCGCTCGCGCACCGCCGTCGCGTCGCGCGAGGCCGCGATCTTGCGGTCGGCCTCCTGCTTGTAGATGCAGGCGATGCACTTGTCGCGATAGGCATCGAGCTTGGCCGGATCATCGCCCGCCGCCGTGTACTCGACGCGTTCCGCGACGACGCGGTCGAGCCGCTGCTGCGCCTCGAACTTCACCAGGCAGGCCCGGCAGCGAGTGACGAGCGTGTTGAGCTTGGCCTCGTCGAAGCCCGCCTCCGTCAATTGCTGCGCCTCGCGGCCGAGCTGAGCGATGCGCTCCTGCGCCTCGCCGCGGCCGCGGCAGACCTTGCAGTCTCTGAGATACGCGTCGAGCTTGGCGCGGTCATAGGCCGCCTCCGCGAGCGTCGCCGCCTCGCGGCTCTCGGCAAAGCGGCGAAGCGCCGCGTCGATCTCGCCGATGATCGGCGAATCGGCGCAGCGCTGGCGGAGCGCGATCACCGCCGGCTCGCCGCTGTCGGTGGCGCGCTGCAGCGCCGCGACCGTGCAGCTACCCGCGATGTTGAAGATGTCGAGCGCGTTGATGCGGTGCAGATGGAACGCCGTCGCCGCGATGAAGGCGAGAATTGCGGTCAGCGCGATCGCGATGTTGGTGGCACGGCCGCCGGAAGCCGGCCGCGGCGGCGCGGGCGCCGGCGCGCCATAGGGCGGATGCTGAAAGGCCGAGGGCGGCACGCCGGCATAGCCGGAAGGCGGAACGCCGTGCGGAATGAGCGGCGAGATGGCGCGCTGGTCCGACCGCGCGGGGGGCGGCAGCGGCGCCGTCGCGTTGCCTTGCGGATAGTTGCCCTGCGGATAGCCGTCGTAATAGGTCCCGGTCGGATTGGGGACATGGGCGGTCACGGGCGCGGTGGGCTGGTGGGGCTGGGGCGGCGCCACGACTTCGGTCGAGGCCCAGATGCCCTGCTGGCCGGGCGCGATCGGAGCCTGGGGCGCCTGCGGCGCAGCCGGGCGCTCCATCCAGCCGAGATCGTTCAGGAAGGCTTCGACGCTCTGCGGCCGGTCTTCGGCCCGGAACGAGAGGCCGCGATCGATCGCCGCCGCGAGATGGAGCGGGATCTTGCCGGCCGTGCGCCGGCCGATGCCCATATAAGGGTCGATCCCGCCGCGCGCGATATCGAGCTTGCGGGTCTCGGCGTCGACCGGCGGCTCGCCCGTGAAGGCGCGGTAGAGCACCGCCGCCAGGCCGTATATGTCGGTCGCCGGCGTCAGCCGGCTGTCGGCGAGGAGTTGCTCGGGCGGAGCGTAGTATTTCTTGGCGACCGCGTGCGTGACATGCGCCTGCACGTCCTGCTGCACCGGCTTCAGCGCGCCGAAATCGATGAGCATCGGGCGCCCGTCGCTGCGGATCATCACATTGTCGGGAGCGATGTCGCGATGGATGAAGCCCTTCTGATGCAGATAGGCCAGCGCCTCCATCACCGGCACCAGGCAGCGCCTCATATGGTCGGGCGTCGCCCAGCCCGGACGGCGCAGCAGATGCGCCAGCGTCTGCCCCTCCACCAGTTCCATCGCCATGTAGCCGGTGTTGTTGTCGCTCGTATAATTGAGCACCTTCACGATGTTGGGGTGATCGAGCGTCGCGAGCTCGACGGTGGTCTTCTTGAACTTTTCGAGCGCCCAATCGACCAGTTCGCGCGCTTCCGCGGCATATTGCAGCGATCCGTCGGGCCGCCGCGTCGCGACGCCCAGGGGGAAGAACTCCTTGATCGCGACCTTCTTGCCGAGGACCGGGCTCACGCCCTCATAGGTGATGCCGAAGCCGCCGATGCCGAGCACGCGCGCGACTTCATAGCCCGCGACCTTCGTCCCAATCGGGAGTGCTTGACTGACCTCGCTCATCGCTACCCCGTCTACCACCTCGCAGGCTTGGTCGCCATCAGCGAGGCTTAAGGTTCATGCCGTCGTGCAATCAGCGAGGGGGTCGTTGCCGGGAATGAACCGACATGTCTATCCTTGCGACAAATTGGCGCTAGTCTGTGAATGGAGCCGGTTCCGGCAACGCCTGTATTGGGCGTTGCAGCGCACGCTCTCCTTTTGCGTTCGAGTTGGGATCTAGAGCTGGGGCTTGGGGAACGATGCCGGAGCATATCGAGATCAGCGTCACGGCGCCTGACGGCAGCCGCATCGCGCACGGAAAATTCCCGTTGCCCGTGAAGATCGGCCGCGGCGGCGGCGAGCCGGTGCAGGTGAAGCTGCCCGAGAACAATGCCAGCATCTCGCGCTTTCACGCGCAGCTTTCCATCGAGAACGGGCGCCTCATGGTGGAGGATCGCTCCTCCAACGGCACGGTCCATGCCGGCCAGCGGCTGAACAAGGGCCAGAAGGCGGTCCTCGCCGATGTCGACAGCTTCGACATCGTCGGTTTCCGCATCGCGGTCCACCGCCAGCAGCCGGCCGCCCCGCCGGCGCCCAAGCCCGCCGCGCCGGCCCGGCCGCTGCCCAATATCGAGACCCTGTTCGACGCGACCATTCTCGACCGCGCCAATCGCATCGTCGAGCGCGTGCCGATCGGCCCGCTGACCGCGATCTGCATCCGGCGCGGCAATTCGCTGCGATTCGAGGCCGTGCCGACCGAGCCGGACGCCGAGGCGCTGCTTGCCCGCTACCGCCAGGACGGCAAGGATCCGGTCTATGCGATCACGGTCTTCGGACACGGGGCGCAACTCGTTCTCGGCAGCCCGCAGGCCGCCGCCGTGCTGTCGCTGAACCGCATCACCAGCCCCGCCCAGCAGCGCGATCTGCGTCCGCTCGACGTCATCGAGATCGAGGGAACGCGGGTCGAGCTGCTGATCGCCGGCAAGAAGGCCATACGCTGCGTCAACGCCCGCTGCGGCCTCCTCAACGAGCATTTCCCGGACGTGACCTGCCGCTGGTGCGGCTTCCGGTTGACCGAGGGCACGACGCGGCTCGTGACCCGGCGATGAAAATCATCATGTTGCGTGAAGCAGGACCTGGCCGATGATCCGTTTTCCGGTTCACATCAACGTATCGCGGCGCACGCCCGCGGGGCTCGAGCCGTTCGGGCGCATCGAGCTGCCCTCGCCGGGCGTCTATGCGATCGGGCGCGTCCCGAACGACAATCACATCCATCTCGATTCCCGCAACGTCTCGCGCCACCATGCCTGGCTCGAGGCGCGGGTCGACGGCTTCACGGCGGTCAACCGCTCGACCACCAACCCGGCGCTGATCGGCGACCAGGAGATCGACCGGGCGGCCTGGGACGGCGCTACGCCGCTGATCCTCGGCGATTGCCTGCTCGTCGTGGCGGGCACCGAGGGGACGGTGGTGCTGGATCCGAGCGCGCCGGCCGGCGGCCCGGTGCCGGGCGCGACCATGGTCCTCCCCTCCCGGCCCGACGAGCCGGAGGTGACGCGCATCGCCGCTCCGACGCCGATCCTGAAGATCGACGTGCCCTCGGGTAGCGAGCTCGCGCCGGGACAGGCCGAGATGGCTTTTCCCGGCCAGCTCTTCGCCGGCGAGATCGTCTCGATCCAGGCCATCCACGCCAGCGGCTTCTATGCCGGCGAATCGGAATTCCTGACGCTCGGCGGCGGCATCGGCAGCTTCGTCTGGGTCGATTATCTGCGCTGCTACGGCGTGCCGGCCGAGGCGATCCGCGTCATCGGCCTGGAGCCGATCCCCTATGCCAATTATCGCCGCCTGACCCGCAACTCGCAGATCCCGAACCACGAGCGGCTGCGGTCGAACTCGATCTCGGCGCCCGACAACATCTGGGGATTTCCGGGCTATGCCAGCCGCGAGGCCTTCCGGGGCATGCTGCGGGCCGATTTCAGCAGCCTTTTCCACGTGTTGACGGTCTTCGCCGAACCGATCCTGCCGAGCTATACGCCGCGTATCGGCGACGTGTTCCGCGCCATGGACCGGGAAGCGGCGCGCATCGGCTGGCGGCAGATGATGACGCCCGGCCGCGTCATCGCGATGCGCAAGACCGATGACGGGCGCTACGCCGTCGCCTACCGCGTCGCCGAGGAGGATGCCGGCGGCGGCCCGCGCGGCCGGATCTTCATCGCCCGCTACGTGCATATCGCGACCGGCTACCCGGCGACGCGCTTCACCGACGACCTCCAGGACTTCAAGCGCCAGCACCCCGGCGACACGCGCGTCGTCGCGGCCTACGAGCCGCATGACGACCTCTATACGCGCCTCGTGCAGGCGCGCCGGCCGCAGCTCGTCGTCATCCGCGGCCGCGGCATCGTCGCCTCGCGCATCCTCCAGCGGCTCTACGAGATCCGCGCCGAGAACCCGCAGATCCAGGTGCTGCACCTGATGCGCACGCCGGTGCCGGACAATGGCGGCTCGGTCTGGAAGAAGGCCCGCCGGCCGGTGTTCAACCATACGGAGCTGCAAGGCTTCAACTGGCCGAAGGCCTCCTGGGGCGGCATCCTGCGGATCGAGATGGAGCGCGCCGATCCGGAAAAGCGCAGCCGCATGTATCAGGCGCTCGGCGGCACCACCACGGCCTGGCGTTGGGACTGGATCCGCATCCAGCGCGAGGGGCTCGCCGAGGGCTGGTATCAGGTCCGCTTCGGCAACATCACGCAGATCGGCTATCCGAACGGCACCGACACCAGCCGCATCGCGATGTCGGTGCTGCCGCCGGGGGCCCAGCAGCCCTTCCCGCTGGTCGCCGACGCGGTGATCGACTGCACGGGCCTGATCGGCGACGTCAACAATTCGCCCTTCCTGCGTGACCTCTGCGCCACCTACCGGCTGCAGCGCAACCTCTCGCCGGGCACCGGCCCGGAGCGCAAGATGACCGGCATCACGGTGACGAACGACTACGAGATCCCCGGCATGCGGCACGGCTACGGCCATGTGTACGCGGCCGGCACGATCACCGCGAACGGCCCCTATTGCGGCGTCGACAGCTTCCTCGGGCTGCAATATGTGGCGCTGCGCTCCGTCGACCATCTGCACACGGTCGGCGCGCCGGGCGTCTCGTCCTTCGGACCGCTGCAATCGGCGGGACAATGGCTGAAATGGTGCGTTGGGTCCCCGCCATGAGAGACGTGTCATGAGATCCAAGACGTTTCCTGGCGAGACCCTCAAAGCTTTTCGGGATCGAAACGCATGCTACCGTCCCTAGCCGGCCGCATTCATACGCGGATCATTCTGTTCTTCGCCGTCGGCCTGCCGATCACCTTCCTGTGGGCCGCCTATCTCGGCGACTGGCGCTGGCCGTTCCCGTTCGAGCCCTTCTACGTGCTCGGCATGATCTTCGTCGTCGGCCTGATCCTCGACCCGGTCTATATCTGGATCCAGAGCTACCGCTGGGAGCATGACTGGCCCTTCGCGTATCAGGCGGTCTCGATGATCTTCGAGTTCGTGATCGTCCTGTCGCTGATCCAGCTCGACGTCCTGCCCTTCCTGCCGGCCTCGCTGATCGCCACGAGCGACGGATTCTGGAACGTCGTCATCCATTTCTCGATGGTTTTCTTCATAAGCTTCCTCGGCCTGCTTGCCTTCATTCAGGTCTTCATGATCCGCTGGCGCTTCAACGCCGGCCAGTGGGGGCGGATGTGATGCGGTTCTTGCTCGCCGACCTGCTGTCCCGCGGCGGACGCTCGCTTCTCGCCGGCCTGTCCGGCTTCGCGGCGCTCGCGCTCGCGACGCCCGCCGAGGCGCAGCAGGGCCAGCCTCTCACGGTGCAGATCCGTCCCGGCCAGGTGAGCAGCGGCCTCCCCGGCATCGAGGTCGCCTGCACGGCCGCCCGGCGCGAGCAGAAGGCGAATCTGCGCTGCGAGGTGCGCTACGACGCGCCCGTCCAGGTCGCGGCGGTTCGCGTCGTCGAGCGTGGGACGACCGATTGGACCACGACGTTCAACGCCTTCGACCCGAATGCGGACGCCACCGCCTTCCTGTTCGTCGTCGACCGGCACGATCCACGCCGCGCCGAGACGGTCCGCCGCATCTCGCGCGACTTCACCGATATCGTGACCAGGCTCGGCCCCAACCAGCAGGTGGCGATCGCCTCCTACAACGCCGCGCTCGACCTCCTTGCGCCCTTCACCAAGGACGGCCGGGACGCGGCCCGCGCCTTCCAGCGGGTGCGCGCCGAGGGCACCACCGCCGAGCTGTTCCGCTCGCTGCTGGAAGCCGTGACGCGGCTCGAGCAGGTGCAGGCGCCGAACAAGGTGATCGTCATCGCGTCCGACGGGCGGACCGATGATTCCACCGTCACGGTCGACCAGGTGATCGCCGCCGCCAACCGCGCCCGCATCCGCATCATCTCGCTCGGCTATGCCGAGCGCGCCGCCGCCGTGAACGACCTCCAGGTCCTGCGCCGGCTCGCGAACGACACCAACGGCACCTATGTCGAGATCCCGGTCGGCTCGCGCGAGATTCCCCAGCCCTTCCGCGACACGCTGTTGACGCGCTTCGCGACCGGCGGCGTGATCGAGGCCGAGGCGCCAGGCGCGCTGCCGCCCTCCGCCGAGGTGACGATCCGCCATTCCGACAACCGCACCGCCCAGTTCACGGTCCTGCTCGGCGAGCGCGGCACGGCCGAGCAGCCGCAGCAGTCCGCCCCGGTCGGCTCGCCCGGCAATCCCGAGCGCATGCGGCCGCGTGGCGAGGTGGTCCTCGAATGGACGCCGCGCGGCATCTACGCCTGGATCCTCGACAGCTACGCGCGCATCGGCGCCATCGTCGCGCTGCTGCTCGTCGCGCTGCTCGCGCTGCTGAAGCTCGTCACGGGCCGCAGGAAGCCGCGCCTCGCAACGCCTATCCCGCCCGCCCATCTCGGCCCGCAGGGCGCCTTCCCGGGTCAGCCGCCCTTCCCCGGACAGGGGACGGGCCACGGCCCGCTGCCCGGTCAGGGGCCGCTTCCAGGCCAGCCTCCACTTCCAGCCCAGCCCCCGCTTCCGGGCCAGCCCCCCTTCTCCGGCCAGCCGCCTTTCCCCGGGCAGGTGCCGAGCGGCTTCCGGGGCGCGCCGCCGCCCTTCCCCGCTGGCCCGTCTCCGGCTGGCCCCAGCTTCCAGCAGCCCGGCGGCCCCGCGCCCTTCCCGGGCGGCCACCCTCAGGGAGCAGGCTTCCAGCCGCCGCCCGCGCCCTCGCCGGCCGCCTCGAACGACGACTGGACGCAGCTGCCGAAGGCCGGCGACCAGCCGAAGCCTGCGATGGAGCCGAAGCCCGAGAGCCTGCCGGCCGCGGTCCTCGAATTCGCCGACGGCAAGAAGGTGCAGGTCGCCAAGCCGCAGCTCGTCATCGGGCGCCATAGCGAGGACGACATCCGCATCGAGGACATCACGGTCTCGCGCCATCACGCCTCGCTGACGCGGCTGCCGAGCGGGAAATACGAGATCCGCAATCTGACGGCCTCGCGCGGCGAGCCGAACCCGGTTCTCGTCAACGGCATCTACCGGGAGCATGCGGAGCTTTCGAACGGTGATATCCTCACCGTCGGGGGCATCACTTTGACTTTCCGCCAGGGCGGCTGACGCCGCGACGGATCACAGGAGGGTGTCATGCCCGGCAAGGATGATCTCGACAATCTGCAGACGCAGGTCGTTCGCGGCGGACATCGCCAGAACACCGACCAGGAGGCGACGCGCCTGGTGCGGCCCAACGATCCGGTGCCGGGCCAGCCCGTACGGGTCGCCGCCGCGCCGCTCGACGCGATCCCCGACACGCGCCGCCCCGCCATGGCGCCGCTGAACGCGGTGCCGGGCAGCAGTCCCGCGGTCTCCGACGCGGT
>JBDHTH010000031.1:0-12419 GCA_039808545.1 Phreatobacteraceae bacterium
GGACCCGAGGCGCCGTCGTAGTTCAGCCGCTTCGTGCCGGAGCGCAGCAGCTCCCGGCCTTCCGCGAAGCTCGACACTGTCGGCGCCTCCGGATTGCTGATCTCCACCAGGGCGGCGCCGATCTGCTGGTTGGTCGCGCTCGGGCCCGCCTTCTCGAGGGCGAGCGCGAGGAGGTTCATCTCGTCATAGGCGATCGAGGCATACGGATTGCCGGCGACCGCCGCGTCGCCCATGCGCTTGGCGAGCTCCTGCACGTGCTTATAGGCGGACGAGTCCTTGTTCGGCAGGAAGCGCAGGACGTTGAAGCCTTCGACCGGTTCCTTGCCGACCGCGGCGATCAGCCGGGCCGTCGCCGCGAATTCCGGCAGCACGACCTTTCCGGCGAAGCCGACCTCGAAGAGCTGGCGCACGATGATCGTCGCATCCGGCTCGTAGCCGTGAAGGAGGAGGATGTCGGGGTCCGACGCCATGATCTGCTGGATCTCGGCGCGATAGCTCGGCTGGTTCGGCTGATACTGGACGTTCGGCGGCGCCTTGCCGTGCTTGGCCGCCCAGCTCTCCGAGAAGGAGCGGGAGTTGCCGATCGAGGCGTCGTTCGTCAGGGTGAGCGAGGCCGGCCGCGTGAATTTCTGCTGCTCGATGAAGTTGAAATAGGCGCGGCCATACCAGACGCTGCTCGGCCAGAAGCCGAAGCATAGGCCCTTGGTGTTCTGGGTGAAGATCTTCGGCGCGGCGCCGCTGTGGAAGAGCAATACGTCGGCCGCGTTCGAGGCCGGCTGGACCGCCAGCGTCTCGGGGCTGGTCTGCACGCCGACCAGGGCGCGCACCTTGTTGACCTCGATCAGCTTCTTCGCGGCAAGCAGGGCCGGCTCCGGCAGGGTCTGGCTGTCCTCGGCGAACACCTCCAAAGTGAGCCCGGCGGGGCCGCCGATGGCGTTCATCTCCTTCGCCAGCTGCAGGATCGTCTTCTGGACGCCGGTGCCGAAGGCGCCCGCCGCACCCGTCGCGGAATTCAGCGCGCCGATGCGGAAGGTGCCGCCGCCCTGGGCGGTTGCCGGCGCGCCGATCAGCGAGGCCAGCAGGAGCCCCGATGAGCCTTTGAGGAGCCGGCGGCGATCGATATCAACGGTCGAGCTGCACTTGAACGGCATGTCTGTCCCCTTTTTTTGATGATCGAGAGCGCCTCGCATCAGGAAGCGCGATTGTTCCGCACGATGGTTCCGCCCTTCACGATCAAGGGCATGCTCTCGGCTGCGGTCAGAACATTGATATTCTTCAGAGGATCGTCGGTGAGGCCGATGATGTCGGCATGGGCGCCCGGAGCGATCTCGCCGACCGCCCCCTTCATGTTCAGCAAATCGGCCGCGACAGTGGTGGCGGAATCGACCAGCGCGCGGTTCGAGAGCACTTCCTTGCGGTAGATGAACTCGTCGGCCTGGTAAGGATGAAGCTCGGCGGCCGTCAGGTCGGTGCCGAAGGCGGTCTTCGTGCCGGCGCGGCTCAGCCTCTCCAGCGCCGTGTAGGCATGCAGGCGGACATCGTCGATCTTGCGGAAGTTCTCCTCGAGCATGCCGAGTTCCTTCCCCTTCTTGATCGAGGCTTCGAGCGTGACGAGGGTCGGGCAGGCGAAGGCGTCGAGCTCGGCCATTCGCTTTGCGGTGGCCTCGGAGACGAGATTGCAATGCTCGAGGCTGCGAACGCCCTGCTCGACGCAGCGGGAGATCGACTCATCCGTGTAGGTATGGGCCGCGACATAGGTGCCGGCGTGCCGCGCCTCATCGACGATCGCGGCAATCTCCTCGAGGGAATATTGCACGAAGGAGATCGGATCGTTGGGCGAGGCGACGCCGCCATTCGCCATGATCTTCAGGAACTTGGCGCCGGCCTTGATTTCCTCGCGGCTCGCCCTGCGGACCTCCGGAACGCCGTCGCAGATCCGGCCGAGGCTGCCGAGCTTGCGCCCGTAGTCGGCCGGATTTCGCTCGTCCCAGGCATCGCGCATGTCGGCGTGCCCGCCCGATTGGGAGAGCGCCTTGCCGCAGATGACGAGGCGCGGACCGATGATCGTGCCTTCCTCGACCGCCTTGACGAGCCCGTAGTCGGCGCCGCCCGCATCGCGAACCGTCGTGAAGCCGCGATCGAGCATGCCGCGCATGATGACGGCGGCGCGCGTCGCCACCAGCGAGTCCGGCAAGAGAGCGTTGAGCGGCAGCCTGATCTGGCTGGCGATGACATGGACGTGGCAGTCGATCAGCCCCGGCATCAGGGTGAGGCCGCGGCAATCGACCGTTTCGGCGGTTTGCGAACGGATCGGCTTGTCGGACACCTCGCGAATGAGGCCGCCCTCGACGAGGATGTTCATCCCGGGCACCGCCCGATCACCCGTCGTGCCGACCAAGGATGCATTCGCGAAGATGAGAGCGCTCACAGTTTTCCCCTGAAGAGGCGTTGTGCTGGGATCGAACGACATCATGCATATGACATCATACAAATTAAGTTTGGCAAAAAGCTCGCCTGTGTCAAGCGGCCTTCGTCTCGAATGTGACCGGAGCAAATTGTCGGAACCGACCCTTTGCTCCCCTGTCGCCAAACGCTGCAAAGGGCGGGACACGCCGGCGGCCCGACCCTGAGGATTTGGAGACGGCTTGGCCCCTCACGCCCCTCGGCGTAGAAGGGCCGAATGCCTAGATGACCGCTTCTTCGAGAAACGGCTCGTTCTTCTCGATGCGCTCGTAGCAGAAGGGCGTGAGGTCGAGCGTGCGAAACGCGCCGTGGACGATCAGCTCCGAGACCGCCCGGCCGACGGCAGGCGATTGCTGCAAGCCGTGGCCCGAAAAGCCGTTGGCGAACATGAAGTTCCTCACCACCGGATGGAATCCGACGATGCCGTTGTGATCCAGCATGTTGTACTCGTAATGCCCGGTCCAACTCGTCTGGACGCGCAGCGCATCGAAGGAGGGGATGCGATGCCACAGCGCCGGCCAGATGTAGTCGTCGAACTCCTCGTGATGCATGTCGAAATCGTCATAGTCGGCCGGCCCGTCATTCTGCGGCGTATTGCCGGAGAGAAAGAGCTCTCCCTCCGGGCGCACGAAAGTGCCGGTGAGATCGATGACATTGGGCATGCGCCCCGGAATCGGCGTCGCGCTCGCGAAGACGAAGCTGTAACGCTTGTAGGGGCGGACCGGGATCGATAGCCCCGCCATCGATGCCACCTGCTGCGCGCGCGGACCGGCGGCATTGACCAGCACGCCGCAGCTTATCGTCTCGCCCGTCGCGAGGCGCGCCGCGACGACGCGTTCATCAATGACGTCGAGGGCCGTGACGGCGTTGTCGATATATTCCACCCCGCTTCCGCGGGCGGCCCGTCGGAACCCGTTCAGGAGCCCCATCGAATCGAACCAGCCCTCGTCGCGCGAGCCCCAGGAGGCGCCGCCGAGATCCTCGACATTGAGCCAGGGAAAGCGTTCCTTCAGCGCGCCCGGCTCGAGGAACACCGTGCCGGCGCCGAGGCTCCGCTGCAGGTCGACGCGCGCCCTGGCGGCATCCACGCCTTCCGGCGAGCAGCAATAGAGATAGCCGTGCTCGCGAAAGCCGAGAACCGGCGGCGGCTCGTCCGGATAGAACGGCGCCATCAGCTCGGGAAAGCTGCGGATGATCTCGATGCCGAACTGGCTGATCTTGACGTTGATCGGGTTCGAATATTGCTGGCGGATGGCGCTGGTGGAGAGCGCCGTCGAGGAGAATTCATAGCTGCTGTCGCGCTCGACGACGAGGATCGAGGCGGACGTCCCGAGCGCCTGGCTCAGCCAGTACGCGGTGGAGGAGCCGACCGCCGCGCCACCGACGACGACGATATCGTAGGCCTCGCGGGAGGGAGCCTTATAGGGAGGAATCGCCATGGCACGAGGCTCCCGGTCAGGCGATGCGGAAGGGGAGCGGGGCATCGCGGCCGGCGGGGCAGGCGATGGCGATGGTGGTGCGTGCAGGAGTGTCTAGACGCTTCCGCATAGGTGTCTGCCGCTTGCTCGAATACGGTTGAAATTCATATGATGTCATATATCGTATGCATCATGCGGTCCGCAAGCGGAACGCCGCAACGTCGTCGCGGGAGAGATCGGCAAATGAAGGTCGACATCGTCGAGTTCGGCGCAATCTCAGCCGCCGCGCAGCGATGGCGTCGTCCGCTGCTGTTCGGCGTCGGCGGCGACGGCGCAAGTTCTTGTGGATCGGCAATCGAGAGGGAGTGAGGAAATGCGCGGAAGCGGCAGGGCGGACGTCTTCGTGATGCTGGCCCATCCGGTGGCTCACGCGAAGAGCCCCGGCATATTCAACGAGATCTTCGAGCAGAAGGGGCTCGACAGCCTCATGGTGCCGCTCACCTGCAAGCCACAGGATTTCGACACCTTCTGGGCCGGCCTCACGGCAGCCGAGAATGTGCGCGGCGTCATCGTCTCGGTGCCCTACAAGGTGCCGGTCTATCACAAATGCGCCGCTGCCCATGATCGCGCGGCGCGCGTGCAGAGCGCTAATTCGGTGCGCCGCCTGCCGGATGGGGGCTGGTACGCGGATAATTTCGACGGCGTCGGCTTCGTCGACGCGCTGAAGGCCGGCAATCACCGGATCGCCGGCCGCAAGGCGCTTCTCGTGGGAGCGGGCGGCGCAGGCGCCTCGCTTGCCTACTGTCTTGCGGAGGAAGGGGCCGCGGAAGTCCGCCTGAACGACATCGACCGGAGCCGCGCGGAAAATCTCGCCGCCCTCGTCGCGAAGGCGTTTCCGGCCTGCCGCATCGCGGTCGGCGACGCCGATCCGACCGGCATGGACCTGGCCGTCAACGCGACGCCGGTCGGCATGCATGCCGGCGATCCGCTGCCCCTCGATGTCAGCAAGCTGACGCCTGACATGACGGTCGTCGACATCATCATGGAGCCGGCCGAGACGGCGCTGCTGCGCAAGGCGCGGGAGATCGGCTGCGCGGTCCAGCCCGGCCGCCCCGTGATGGATTATCAGGTTCGCGGAATGTCGGAGTTCTTCGACATCGAGCGCAAGGGTGGCGCGCATGGCTGATGGCCGCATCGTCGTCGTCATCGGCGGCACCTCGGGCATCGGCCGGGCGATCGCCCTGCGCTTTGCCGAGGACGGGGCGAGCGTCGTGATCGCGGGCCGCGACGGCGCACGCGGCACGCAAGCGGCCGAGGATTGCCGGTCCGCGGGCGCGCCGCAGGCGCGGTTCATCGCGACCGATGTCGGCCAGGCCGCCTCGGTCGAGGCGCTGGGGAAGGCCGTCGAGAGCGATTTCGGCGCCCCGCATGTGGCGGTCAACTGCGCCGGCGTGCTGCAAAGCGGCAAGCATGTCCTCGACCAGGATCTCGACGAGGACGAGACGGTCTGGCGCGTGAACTACCGGGGCACGCTCCTCGGCTGTCAGGTTTTCGGCCGGCTCATGGCGGAGGCGGGCCGCGGCGCCATCCTCAATGTCGGCTCGCTGGCGTCCTTCGCGCCGCTGTCGCTGCCGGCCTATACGCCGGGCAAGCATGCGGTGCTCGCGCTGACGCAGATCCTGGCGGCGGAGCTCGGCCCGAAAGGCGTCCGAGTCAATGCTGTGGCGCCGGGCTACACGCTCTCGGACGGGCTGAAGGCGCGCATCGCCCGCGGCGAGCGCAATCCCGATGCCATCAAGGCGACCACGGCGCTGCGCCGCTTCATCGAGCCCAAGGACGTGGCCGAGGCGGCGCTGTTCCTGTGCTCGGATCTTGCGGGTGCCATCACCGGCGTGACCCTGCCGGTCGATGCGGGCTGGCTCGTGCAGGCGCCCTACGCCCAATACCTCATGGGCAACCCGATCCGGCAAGGATGAACGCGGAGGACGTATCGATGGGGACGATCCGCACAGCTTTGACGCGATCAACGCGGTGTGGGATGCCTGCAGCGCGTAAAGTCGTCCGTGCGGGCTCGCTATTTCGGCCATCGGCGCATGACGAGCGCGGGGAAGGTGGTCGCGGTGCTGATCGTCTCCGCGGCGATTGTGAAGGCGTCGCGGGAAAGCGGTCGTTCCGCCTCTGACGAAAGCGAAGGAGATCGATGACGAAGCGCACGCCACTGTCGACAGTCGTTGCCGAAAGCCTGTCCAACAAGATTCGCTCGGGCGCGCTGAAACCCGGCGACCAGTTGCCGACGGAAGCCGCGCTCTGTGCCGAATACGACGTGAGCCGCACCGTCGTGCGGGAAGCGGTCGCGCGACTGCGCGCCGACGGCATGGTGCTGCCCCATCAGGGGCGCGGCATGTTCGTGCGGGAGACGTCGGCGCCGCGCAATTTCTCCATTCCGGACGAGGCGCTCAAGACGCTCCCGGAGACGATCGCGCTGCTGGAGCTCCGGCTCAGCGTCGAAGTGGAGGCCGCGGGCCTTTGCGCCGAAAGGCGGACCGACACGGAGGTGGCGCAGATCCGTGCCTTGATGGAGCAGGTCGATGCCCGCCATGAAGATCCAAGCTCGGTCTTCATCCACTACGACTATGATTTCCATCTGGCGGTCGCCAAGGCGGCGCGCAACGAATTCATCCATGGCTTCCTGGAATATCTGCGACCGAAAATCGTGCCGCGCCTGCAGCTCGGCTATGTGGTGTCGCCCGAGCTGAAGGACCCCTATTACGCGCGCATCCACAGGGAGCATAAGGCGATCGTCGACGCGATCGATCGGCAGGACGGCCGCGTGGCGCGGCAGGCGATGCGCAGGCACCTGCACAGCAGCCTGGAGCGCGTGCGCGGCCTTGCCCAGGCGTCCGGGGTCGAAACGGTCGGGCAGGAGGGCTCGGCCTCGGCCTTGTTCACCGAGCTGACGCAGCACGCGGCGCGAAGCCGGTGAGCGCCTCCCGCGGCGGTGTCGAGCGAAAGCCCAGCTTTCCTTTCCCCCGCATTTCTTGGTTTCGTTCAGCAGCTTGCGGCCGCAGGGTAGCGGCGAGCCAGCGAGGTAAGCCGATATGACGACGGTCTTCATCACCGGGGCGACGAGCGGCATCGGACGGGCAACAGCGATCGCGCTCTCCGATGCCGGCTACAAGGTCTACGCCGTCGGCCGCAGCGATGAGGCGCTGGAGCGGCTGAAGGCCGAGCGCCCCTCCATTGTGCCGATCGCGGTCGACGTCACGGACCGCGAAGCGCTGGAGACGGTGGTCGCGGACCTGCCGATCGACGTGCTGATCAACAATGCCGGCATGATGCCGCCGCTCGGCAATTTCGCCGATATGAGCATCGCCGACATCGATGCGACGCTCGAGGTCAATCTGAGCGCCGCGATCCTGCTGACCCGGCTCGTCGTGCCGCGCATGCGCGAGCGGCGATCGGGCCATATCCTGTTCACCGGCTCCTCCGCCGCCCATGCCGCCTTCGCGAACATCGCCGTCTATTCGGCCACCAAGGCGGCGATCGGCCATTTCGCCGCAGCCCTGCGGGCCGACCTGTCGCCATACGGCATTCGGGTGACCGAGATCGTTCCCGGCCGCGTCGAGACGCAGCTCTACAAGGACATCCTCGACGCCGACGCACGTGCGGCCATGTACGCCGGCAACGTCGCGCTGCAGCCGGAGGACGTCGCCGAGATGGTCGTCGCGCTGCTGCGCCTGCCGGCGCGCGCCGACGTGACCCGTTTCGACATCATGCCGACCTATCCGACCACCCCGAGCGGCAGCAAATAGGAGAAGCGAACATGAAGGATCTGTCCGTCCTGATCATCGGCGGCGGTTCGGGGCTGGGGGCGCTCCTGGCGAAGAAGGCCGTCGAGGAGGGCGCTGCCGCGATCGGCGTCGTCGACCTCGACGAGACGGCGGCCGAGGCCGCGCTGGCGCCGGCCCGCGCCGCAGGGCTTCCCGCGGCGAGCGCGCGATGCGACGTGCAGGTCGGCCCGCAATGCCATGCGGCCTTCGACGCGATCGCCGCGAAGCTCGGCCGCATCGATACGCTCGTCAATTGCGCCGCGATCTATCCGCGCCGCCCCATCCTCGACATCACGGACGCGGAGTGGGACGCCTCCAACGGCATCAACATCAAGGGCACCTACCACATGATAGTGGCGGCGGTCCGCCACATGCAGGCGCAGGCGCCGAAGGACAAGGTGCGTGGCCGCATCGTCAACATCACCTCGGTCGACGCCTTCAAGGCGCATCCGCAGAATGCTCATTACGCGGCCACGAAGGCCGCGGTGGTCAGCCTCACCCGCTCCTTCGCCCACCATGTCGCGAAGGACAACATCCTCGTGAACTCGGTCGCCCCCGCCGGCATGGCCACCGAGAAGGCCAAGGCATCCGGCTTTCTGGAGGAGCTCACCAAGGCGAGCCCGCTGGGGCGCGGCGCGGAGCCGCCCGAAATCGCCGAATGGGTCCTGATGGTCGGCGGCCCGAGGAACACCTTCATGACGGGCGAGAACGTGATCGTGTCGGGTGGCTATATCTACGCATGAAGGCGCCGGCCGTCTCGATGGCGTGCGATGGGGATCGGATCGACGCGCGGGGCACGGGCGGCGGCCCGGGCGGCAAGCTGCGCTTGCCCTCCTTGAATGCCTTGCGGGTATTTCACGCCGTCGCGCGGCACCGGAGCATCCGCCAGGCGGCCGACGAGCTGCTCGTCACGCCGCAGGCGGTCGGACAGCAGATCAAGCTTCTCGAAGACACGCTCCAGGTCGTTCTGTTCGAGCGCAGGGGGCGCTCGATCGAACCTACGGAGGCCGCCATTCTCCTGTCGCATTACGTCAATGCCGGGTTCGAGGAGTTCACCGAGGGCGTAAGGCGCGTCACGAAATCCCTCGCGCGCGAGCGGATCAATCTGAATGCGAGCCCGTATTTCGCAACGCGTTACCTCCTACCGCGGCTGTCCCTGTTCCGTGACATCCTGCCGCGGGCGGATCTTCGGCTGACGACCATGGTGGATCTTCCCGATTTCGCGCGCGACGACATCGATATGACCGTTCAATGGGGCTATGGCGACTGGCTGGAGTATGAGAAGACCCTTCTCGTGCCCGATCCGAAGATCATCTGCTGCACGCCGGCGATCGGCGACAGGATCGCCGCGCCGCGGGACCTCCTGCGCTTCACGCTCCTCGACATGGTCAAGTCGAAGCGGCTCTGGCCCGATATCCTCAGGCATCTCGGCGTCGACCCGGCGGATTGCGACCGCAGCATCGGCTTCGACGACGCCGCCTCGATGCGCCGCGCGACCCTCCAGGGGATCGGCGTCGGCCTCGTGTCGGTGATCGACGCCGTGGAGGATCTGCGCTCCGGCGCGATGGTGGCGCCGCTCGGCCGCAACGCCCTTTCGGGCATGCGCTTCGACGCAGTGCCAGGCTTCTACCTCGTGCTTCCCAGAGGGCATCTGCGGGTGAAGGCGGTCGCAACCCTTCATCGCTGGCTGACCGAGCAGGACTGGACGACCGGCATCCCGGATGTGCCGATACCGGCATCTGCGCACCCCGCTTCTCAATGGACCAACGCATGACCTCCAGCAAAGACGACATCCGCCTCGGCGCGGACATCGGCGGAACCTTCACGGATGTCGCGCTCGACCTGCGCGGCAGGATCTTCTCGACGAAGGTTCTGACGAACTATGCGGCGCCCGAGCAGGCGATCCTCGACGGCATCGCGATCGTCGCGCGCGAGGCCGGGATCACGCCCGCGGATATCGGCATCGTCATCCACGGCACGACGCTGGCGACCAATGCGCTGATCGAGCGGCGCGGCGCGCGCACCGCTCTGGTGACGACCGAGGGCTTCCGGGACGTGATCGAGATGCGGACCGAGAACCGGTTCGAGCAATACGATCTGAACTTGAAGCTGCCGGCGCCGCTCATCCCGCGCCAGGATCGTTTTACGGTGAAGGGACGCATCGGCGCCGAGGGCCAGGAATTGCAGCCTCTCGACGAGGCGGCGCTGGAAGCGCTGGCGGAGCATCTCGCGGGCGAAGCGTTCGGTTCGATCGCGATCGGCTTCATCCACGCCTACGCAAACCCCTCCCATGAGCGGCGCGCGCGCGAGATCCTCGCCCGCAGGCTTCAGGTGCCGATCTCGATCAGCGCCGAGGTCTCGCCGCAGATGCGCGAGTTCGAGCGCTTCAACACGGTCTGCGCCAACGCCTATGTGCGGCCGCAGATGGCGCGCTATCTCGCGAGCCTGGAAGCGCGGCTGAAGGCGATGGGCGCCGAATGCCCGGTCTTCATGATCCATTCGGGCGGCGGCCTGATCTCGGTCGAGACCGCGGCTGAGTTCCCGGTGCGGCTCGTGGAATCGGGGCCGGCGGGCGGCGCCATCTTCGCGGCCGACATCGCCCGGCGCTTCGGCCTCGACAAGGTCGTCTCCTACGACATGGGCGGCACGACCGCGAAGATCTGCCTGATCGAGGATTTCGCGCCGCGCACGGCGCGCACCTTCGAGGTCGCGCGCACCTACCGCTTTCGCAAGGGCTCGGGCATGCCGATCTCGATTCCCGTGATCGAGATGATCGAGATCGGCGCCGGCGGCGGCTCCATCGCCTGGGTCGACGCCATGGGGCGCATCCAGACCGGGCCGGAAAGTGCCGGCTCGGAGCCGGGCCCGGCATGCTACGGGCGCGGCGGCACGCGCCCGGCGATCACCGACGCCGATCTCGTGCTCGGCAAGCTCGACCCCGAGAATTTCGCCGGCGGGGCGATCAGGCTCGATGCGGCGGCCTCCGAGCGGGCGGTCCTCGCCGAGGTCGGCGCGCGGCTCGCACTCGACGCCGTGCCGACCGCCTTCGGCATCTGCGAGGTGGTGGACGAGAACATGGCGAACGCCGCCCGCGTCCATGCGGTCGAGAACGGCAAGAACATCTCCGACAACCTGATGATCGCGTTCGGCGGCGCGGCGCCGCTGCATGCGGCGCGGCTCTGCGAGAAGCTCGCGATCGACCGCTGCATCGTGCCGCAGGGGGCGGGCGTCGGCTCGGCGATCGGCTTCCTGAAGGCGCCGTTCGGCTACGAGGCGCTCGCCTCGCGGCTCGTGCGGCTATCGCAATTCGATGCCGGCGCGGTCAACGCCTTGCTGCGGGAGCTGAAAGCTTCCGCCGAGAGCTTCGTGCGGAGCGGCACGAGCGGCCGGATCGTCAGCGAGATCACCGCCTTCATGCGCTATGCGGGGCAGGGCTGGGAAATCCCGGTTCCGCTTGCCGACGAGCCGTTCGGCGAGGATGCAGCCGCGAAACTCACGGAGCTGTTCCGCGAGAGCTACCAGCGTTTCTTCGGCCGGGCGATCGACGGGTTGGGCGACCTGGAGATCGAGGTCGTCACCTGGTCGGCGCGGGCGACCGACGAGCGACCTCCTACGACGCATCACGATCTTGTCGCCGGCGTGCGGGATGTCGCCGCGAGCGTCTTCCGCGACGTGTTCGATCCCGTCAGCGGCGCGCCGTGCCGCCATGCGATCATCGAGCGCGACGCGCTCTCGACCGGCGACAGGGTCGCCGGCCCCGCGGTCATCGTCGAGCGCGAGACCTCCACGGTCGTGACCACATCCTTCGACGCCGTCATTCAGAGCGACGGTTCCATCCTTCTCATCCGCAAAGGCGGCCAGGCATGAGCGATGTCGGTGAAATCCGCATGCAGGTCATGTGGAACAGGTTGATCTCCGTCGTCGAGGAGCAGGCGCTGACGCTGCTGCGCACCGCCTTCTCGACCTCGGTGCGCGAATCCGGCGACCTCTCGGCCGGCGTCTTCGATCCGCGCGGCGAGATGCTCGCACAGGCCGTGACCGGCACGCCGGGCCATGTGAACACCATGGCGGAGGCGGTGCGGCATTTCATGGACGCGATCCCGCGCGAGGAGATGTTTGAGGGCGACACCTACGTCACCAACGATCCCTGGCTCGGCACCGGGCACCTGCACGACATTACCATGGTCTCGCCCTCCTTCCTCGACGGCGAGCTGGTCGCGTTCTTCGCCTGCACGGCGCATGTCGTCGATGTCGGCGGGCGCGGCTTCGGGGCCGATGCGAAATCGGTCTACGAGGAAGGCATCCAGATTCCGATCATGAAATTCGCCGAGAAAGGCAAGGTGAATGCCGATCTCATCCGCATGCTGCGCACCAATGTGCGCGAGCCCAACCAGGTGGTCGGCGATTTCTATTCGCTCGCGGCCTGCAACGAGGTCGGGCACCGCCGCCTCGTCGACATGATGCGGGAGACGGGGCTCGCCACCCTCGGCGGGCTCGGCGACTTCATCTATGCGCGCACCCGCGCCGCCATGCTGGAGCGCATCGCGGCGCTGCCCAAGGGAAGCTGGTCCAACGACCTCACGACCGACGGCTACGACGCGCCGGTCAAGCTCGCGGCGACCGTCTCGGTCCGCGACGACCATGTCGAGGTCGATTTCGCCGGCACGGACCCGATGAGCCGCTGGGGCATCAACTGCCCGATCATCTA
>JBDHTH010000032.1:0-12398 GCA_039808545.1 Phreatobacteraceae bacterium
GGCCCGACCGCCGTGGCCGGCGGCGCCGTGGTGGCGCTGCGTGGCGGCAATGCGGCGGTCGCCGCCAAGGCCGAGCCGCTCGCCGAGGTGGCGCGCTTGTTCGACCAGCCCGAGGCGGCCCCCGCCCCGCTCGCCAAGCCCAGCGCGGCCGAGCGGCGCACCGAGGCGCGCATGCGCGGCTACGAGGGCGAAGCATGCCCGGAATGCGCCAACTTCACGATGGTGCGCAACGGGACCTGCCTGAAATGCGACACCTGCGGGTCGACGACCGGGTGCAGCTAAGCTTGGTGCCTGCCGCGATCGCAAGCATCGCCTTGCGATCGCCCGGCGGGATCGGATGAGCGGGCTCAATGCCTTGATAGAGCCGGCGCCCCTTCGGGCGCCGGTTTTCGTTTCCGCACCGATATGACAATGACAATGACCTCTGGCATAATTGTTCAGATTTGCCAGGAAAGGCCATCAATGCCACGAAAGAGCGTCAATAGCGCGCGTGCCGCAGCTTCGGAGCCCATCGCCAAGATCCAGGTCGGCGCGGCGGGGCGCGTCGTCATCCCCGCAGAGCTGCGCGCGCGGCTCGGGATCCAGGAAGGCGAGGTGCTCTCGGCACGCATCGTGGAGGGCGAATTGCGGCTCCTGCCGCGTGCGGCAGCCGTCGCGAAAGCGCGGCGGCTGGTCCGCAAGGCCGTGCCGGCCGGTGTTTCGCTCGTCGACGCGCTGATCGCGGAACGGCGCGCCGAAGCGCGAGCCGACAGCGAAACGTGACTATCGTTCTCGACGCATCGGCCGTGCTCGCCATCCTCAACGATGAGCCCGGCGCCGAAATCGCCCTTGCCCGGCTCGACGAGGCCATCATGAGCGCCGTCAACGCCACCGAGGTCGTGACGCGCCTCGTCGATAGCGGGCTTCCATCTGCGGAAGCCTGGGAAGCGCTCGCTTTGCTCGACATCCCGATCCGCCCTTTCGACGCGGAGACGGCGCGCCTCGCGGCGGATCTGCGTCTTGCCACGCGCTCGCGCGGCCTGTCGCTCGGAGACCGGGCCTGTCTTGCGCTCGCGATCGCGGAGCGCGGAACGGCCATGACGGCCGACCAGGCCTGGATGTCGCTCAAGCTCGCCTGCGCCGTCGTGATGATCCGGTAGGATCTTCGTCTTCGGCCTGTCATGGGCCGCGCCTATTCGTGCCGCCTCCCAGCCCAGAGCCAGGATGCGACACATGACCGACCTTACCGACGACGCCACGCCGCTCGAAGGCACGCTGCAGCAGACGCGCGAAGCCTCGCAGGATATCCCCTCCAACCCCTCCGCCAATCCGACGCTCGGCGAGATCATCGCGGCCCGCCTTGACCGGCGCGACCTGATGAAGGGCCTGCTCGGCTCCGCCGTGATCGCCGCGACCGTCTCGCCGCTCGCCATCGCGGCCGCCGACCGCGCCCAGGCGGCGCCGGCATCGAGCTTCAACTTCCCCGAGGTCGCGGCCGGATCGGACGAGGCCCATCACGTCGCCGAGGGCTATGACGCCGACGTGCTGATCCGCTGGGGCGACGCGGTGCTGAAAGACGCGCCGGCCTTCGACCCGCTGAAGCAGACCGCCGCCGCGCAGGCCCGGCAGTTCGGCTACAACAACGATTTCGTCGGCTATGTGCCGATGCCCGGCGCGGCCGATCCGAGCGCCCATGGGCTGCTGGTCGTCAATCACGAATACACCAACGAGGAGCTGATGTTTCCGGGCGTCGGCGTCCAGGACACGAAGGAAGCCGCCTTCGCCAAGATGACGCCCGAGCTCGTCGCGATCGAGATGGCGGCGCATGGCGGCGCGGTGCTCGAGATCGTCCGCGAGGCAGGGAAATGGCCCGCCTCTCCGGCCCGGTCGCGGGCCATGCGCGGGTGCGGACCAAGGCGGATCCGGAAGGCCGCACCGTGCTCGGCATGGTCAACAACTGCGCGGGCGCGATCACGCCCTGGGGCACCTGGCTGACCTGCGAGGAGAATTTCCACGGCTACTTCCTCGGCAAGCTGCCGGAGGGCAGCCCGGAGGCCGCGAACTACAAGCGCTGCGGCGTGCCGGGCGCCTGGCAGGCCTGGGGCCGATGGCACGAGCGCTTCGACCTGTCGAAGGAGCAGAACGAGGCCAACCGCTTCGGCTGGGTGGTGGAGATCGATCCGCTCGATCCGGCCTCCGTGCCGGTCAAGCGCACGGCGCTCGGCCGCTTCAAGCACGAGGGCGCCGGCAACATCGTCAACAAGGACGGCCGGTTCGTGCTCTATCTCGGCGACGACGAGCGCTTCGACTACGTCTACAAATTCGTCACCGAAGGCCGGGTGAACACCGCCGACCGTGCCGCCAACCGCGATCTCCTCGATGCCGGCACGCTCTACGTCGCCCGCTACGACGCGGACGGCAGGGGCGAGTGGCTGCCGCTGGTGTTCGGCCAGGGGCCGCTGACCGCCGCCAACGGCTTCCACAGCCAGGCCGACGTGCTGATCGAGGCGCGGCGGGCCGGAGACCTTCTCGGCGCCACCAAGATGGACCGGCCGGAGGACATCGAGGCCAATCCGAAGACCGACAAGGTCTATGTGATGCTGACCAACAACACCCGCCGCAAGGAGGGCGAGGCCGACGCCGCCAATCCGCGCGCCGACAACAAGTTCGGTCACATCATCGAGATGATCCCGGACAATCGCGACCATGCGGCGACGCGGTTCGCCTGGGAGATCCTGGTGCGCTGCGGCGATCCGGCGGTGGCGGCGGTCGGCGCGACCTTCTCGCCCGACACGACCAAGAACGGCTGGTTCGGCATGCCGGACAATTGCGCGATCGACAATCAGGGCCGCCTGTGGATCGCCACGGACGGCAACAACCCCAAGGCGACCGGCCGCGCCGACGGCATCTGGGCGATGGAGACGGAGGGCGAGGCGCGCGGCACTTCCCGCCACTTCTTCCGCGTCCCGAACGGCGCCGAGATGTGCGGCCCCTTCTTCACGCCGGACGACACGACCTTCTTCGTCGCGGTCCAGCATCCGGGCGAGAACGAGGATCCGAAAGCGCCCGGCACCTTCGAGAACCCGCTGACGCGCTGGCCGGACTTCAAGCCCGACATGCCGCCGCGCCCCGGCATCGTCGCGATCACCAAGCGCGGCGGCGGCAGGATCGGCGCGTAGCGCCGCGCTCGAAGCGAGGCCCGCGGGCGGCGGGCCTCGTCACATCACCGGCACGCCGATCAGCAGCGGGTGCAGCGTGAAGGCGAAGGCGCCGAAGACGACGATGCCGAGCAGGATCGCGACGATGTCGTTGCGCCAGGCGGCGCGACGCATCGGCGCGCCCTCGACCCGCTCGCGGCGCTTGACCGCGATGCGGTCATAGACCGCCCAGGCGAGCAGCGAGCCGAACAGGATCATCGCGCCGAGATCGCCATTGGCGAGGAGATGGGCGAGCGCCCAGATCTTCACGGCCGCCAGCATCGGATGCTTGAGCGCGGCGCGGATATGGCCCGGCACATAGGCCGAGACCAGCAGCACCGAGGCGATCAGCATCAGGGTGAGCGCCAGGTGCCGCGTCCAGAGCGGCGGGTCCCAGACCGGGATCATGCCGGCGGCCCGGTAGCGGCCGAAGCCGACCGCGATCAGCACCACCCCCACGGCCGAGAGCAGCGAATAGCCGATCTTGTAGGGCCCCTCGCCGATCCGCGCGATGACGCCGGCGCGTACTCCGCGCAGCGTCGTGAACACATGCGTGCCGATGAAGACGACGAGGCCGGCGATGAGGATCGTCATGGCGCCCTTCCGCTTTGCAACGATTCCAGACTAGGCGCTGATCGGCCTGCGAGCCAGGGGCGGTGAAGCGTTCCAGCTTTGCTTGAGCGTCGTGCGATCGGACGGAAAAGCGGCTCCGACTTTTCCCGATCGCGCTCTAAAACGGCAGCCCCGTATAGTTCTCGGCGAGGCTGGCGAGCGCCGCCTCCGAGCCCAGCACGTAGTCGAGCTCGGCGCGGCGGATGCGGGCGTCGAAGGCCTCGGCCTCGTGGAAGCGGTGGAGCATCGTGGTCATCCACCAGGAAAAGCGCTGCGCCTTCCAGACGCGGGCGAGCGCCCGGTCCGAATAGGCCGCGAGCCCGTCCTCGCCGTCGCCGCGATAATGGGCGATCAGCGCCTCGGAGAGGTAGTGCACGTCGCTCGCCGCGAGATTGAGGCCCTTGGCACCGGTCGGCGGCACGATATGGGCGGCGTCGCCCGCCAGGAACAGGCGGCCATGGCGCAGCGGCTCGGCGACGAAGCTGCGCATCGGCGTGACGCTGCGGTCCGTGATCCGGCCCTCCTGGAGCGCGTCGCCGCCGGTGCCGAGCCGGGCGCGCAGCTCGTCCCAGATGCGCGCATCCGACCAGGCGCCGAGATCCTCGTCGGGGCGGCATTGCAGGTAGTTCCGCGAGAGGCGCGCCGAGCGCATCGAGAACAGCGCGAAGCCGCGGGCATGCCGGGCATAGACGAGATCGTCGGCGAGCGGGGCGGCCTCCGCGAGGATGCCGAGCCAGGCGAAGGGATAGGCGCGCTGATGAATGGTCAGCGCCTCGGGCGCGATGGAGGCGCGCGCGACGCCGTGAAACCCGTCGCAGCCCGCGACGAAATCGGCACGCAGCGCATGCGAAATGCCGCCATGCGTATAGGAGAGATGCACGTGGTCGCCGCGATAATCGTGCAGATGCACGCCTTCGGCCTCGAAGCGTGACGGCGCGCCGGAAGCAAGCCGGGCCTCGATCAGATCCTTGGTCAGCTCGGTCTGGCCGTAGACCACGACATGCCGGCCGATCAGCGCCTCGAAATCGATGCGCTGGCGGGCGCCGTCGACCGCGATCTCGATGCCGCGATGCACCAGCCCCTCGCGGGCGCAGCGCTCCCCCGCCCCGGCCGCGCCGAGCATATCGACCGTGCCCTGCTCCAGCACGCCGGCGCGGATGCGGCTTTCGACATAGGCGCGGTCGCGCCGCTCCAGGATCACGGTGTCGATCCCGGCGCGATGAAGGAGCTGGCCGAGCAGAAGCCCGGCCGGCCCGGCGCCGATGATGGCAACCTGCGTGCGCTCGATCATGACAGGCTCCCCGCCCGCCGCGATATTCGGCCGGGGACGATCGCCACGCAACTGCGGAATGTCGGTTCTGGCAACGCCCCGATCAGCGCGCGCGGCCGAAGATCGCCGCATAGGCCTCCGGCTTGAAGCCGACCTCATAGCGCCCGCCGCGATCGAGCACCGGGCGCTTGATCATGGTCGGCGCCTCGCGCATCAGGCGGATCGCCTTGGCGGCGTCGAGCCCCTCGCGATCCTCGGGCGCCAGCGCGCGGAAGGTGGTGCTCGACTTGTTGAGCAGCTTCTCCCAGCCGAGCTTGGCGACCCAGGCGTCGAGGCGCGCCGGATCGAGGCCGTCGATCCGGAAGTCGTGGAAGCGATACGCGATGCCCGCCGTGTCGAGCCAGCGGCGCGCCTTGGCGACGGTGTCGCAGGTCTTGATGCCGTAGAGCGTGACGGTCATGGGAAGGCTCGATGCGGGTGGAGGGGCGCTTCCTCGATAGGCCGAACGGCCGGCCGAGGTCCAGAGGCCGGCGCCGCAATCCACCGGCACGAAAGGCATCGACGCCGGTGACGCGAGCCCCTATGGTCTCGCCCATGGCGATTCCTCTTTACGAACTCACGGTTCCCGTCTTCTCGCGCGGCTTCAGGACGCTTTCGGAGATCCTCCGCAAGGGCGAGGCGCATGCCGAAGCCCAGGGCTGGGACCCGGCCGTGCTGACCGCCGCCCGGCTGATCGACGACATGGCGCCGCTCACGGCCCAGATCCAGCGCGCCAGCGATACGGCGAAAGGCTGCGTGGTGCGGCTCGGCGGCGCCGAGAACGTGCCCTTCGAGGACAACGAGGTCACCTTCGCGGACATGCATCATCGCATCGACGCGACGCTGGCGTTCCTCGCCAACGCCAAGGCCGAGCCGATGAACGCGGCCGAGGACCACCATGTGAGCGTCGTCACGCGCACGCGGACGATGAACTTCACCGGCCGCTCCTACGTGCTGACCTTCGCGCTGCCGAACTTCTTCTTCCACGTCACGACCGCCTATGCGCTGCTGCGCCAGCGCGGCGTGCCGATCGGCAAGATGGATTTCCTCGGGCCGATGGATGTCGGGGTGCGCGACGCCGAGGCCGAGGCCGAGCTGCCCGTCGCGCGCTGATCCCTATCCATACTCCCTAACAATCTCTAGCCTTGGCGCATGACCAAGCCGACCGCGCCGTGGCGCCTCTCGATCCTGACCGTGGCGATCTGGCTCGCCGTGATGGCGGCGTTCCTCGCGGTTTCGGCGAAGCTCGCGCGCGACAGCGCCGGGGCCGAGGTCGAGGCCACGGCCCGCGGGCTGACGCGCATGATCGCGCAGCGCGTCGCGCAGCATGACGCGCATCTGACGGCGCTGGTCGCGCTGGTGCAGGCCGCCTCCCCGCCCCCCGAGGCGGCGATCCGGCAGGTCGGGGCCAGCATCCTGCGCTTCTATCCGCGTATCACGCAGATCGATCTGGTCGATCTCCATGCGGCGCCGGGCGACGGCGACGCCCGCCTGCTCGCCATGCCGCGCGAGGCCGCGCCCCCCGACCTCACTCTGCTGCGGAGTCCCGTGCTGGCGCAGCCGCCCGGCGAGGCGCGCGCCTATGTCGCGGCGCCCGGAGGCTATGTCCTCGCCAAGCGCGCGGTTCCCGATCCGGCCGCGCTGGCGATCCTGATGCGCATCGATGCGAGCCGGCTGGTCGATGCGGAGGAATGGCCCGGCTGGGCCGAGGCGCGGCTGACGATCGGCGAGCGGGTGATCTTCGCGCATCGCATGACGACGGCGCCGCTCGCGACCGAATGGTTGCCGCGGCTGAAAACCGAGATCGCGATCGACAGCGCCAGCCAGCCGCTGCGGCTGGTCCTGGAACGGCCGCAGAAGCTCACCGAGCTCGTCGGCGGCGGCACGCTGCTCGCCATGCTGGGCCTGTCGGTTATCGGCGTGTTCGGCGTGCAGCTCGCGGCGCAGCGCGCGGCGGCGCGTGCCGCCGAGCGGCGGGCCCGGCTCAGCGAGCACGAGGCGCGGCTCGCGCATGCCTCGCGCGTCAACGCGATGGGCGAGCTCGCCTCCGGCCTCGCGCATGAGCTGACGCAGCCGCTGACGGCGCTGCTGGCGCAGAGCCAGGCGGGCCTGAGGCTGGCGGCCGCCGCCCCGCCCGACCTCGCGCTGATCGCCGCGACGATGGCGTCCAACGTTCGCGAGGCGAAGCGCGCCGACGCGATCCTGAAGCGCATCCGCGACTATGTCAGCAATACCAAGCCGACGCGGACGCGCAGCGGCGTAAACGGGATCGTCAAGGACGTCGCCGATCTCGTTGCGGCGGATCTGAGGGTGCGCAACATCACGCTCGTCCTCGCGCTTGCCGAGGATGATCCGGTGGTGATCGTCGACCGGATCGAGCTGGAACAGGTGCTGCACAACCTCGTGCGCAACGCCGCCGATGCGGTGGCGGACGCCGCGCCCGAGCGCCGGCGAATCGAGGTCCGGACCGCGTCAGAAGGCCGCGAGACGGTCATCACGGTGACGGATGACGGGCCCGGCATCCCGCCCGACGTGCTGGCGCGGCTGTTCGAGCCGTTCTTCACCACCAAGGCGGAGGGCATGGGGCTCGGCCTGTCGCTCTGCGAGAGCCTGATCGGGCGGATGGAGGGACGCATCGCGGCCGCCAACCGGCCCGAGGGCGGGGCCCGCTTCACGATCGGCCTGCCGGCCGCGCCGAGGCCGGCCGCCACGCTGCCGGAGGCCGCCGAATGAGCCGGCCGCTCGTCTATATCGTCGATGACGACGAGGCGGTGCGCAAGGCGCTGGCGCTGCTGCTCGGCACCTACGGCATGGCGGTGGAGGACCATGGCGACCCCGCGCAGTTCCTCGCCCGGCTCGATCCGGCGCGGCCCGGATGCCTGCTCGTCGACTTGAGGATGCCGCTCGTCACCGGCATGCAGCTCCACGAGCGCCTGCAGGAGCGCGGCATCGACTGGCCGCTGATCATGATCACGGGCCATGGCGACGTCAGCGCCTGCCGGCGGGCCTTCAAGGCGGGCGTGCAGGACTTTCTCACCAAGCCGATCGACGAGCAGGTTCTGGTCGACGCCCTGCATGCCGGCTTCGCGAGCCTCGACGGGCTGCGGGAGCGTCGCGAGGCGCGGCAGCTCCTCGCGACGCTCACGGAGCGCGAGCGCGAGGTGCTCGACATGGTCTGCAAGGGGCTCGCCACCAAGGACATCGCCCTGGCGCTGGCGGTCTCGGCGCGCACGATCGACGCGCATCGGGCCAATATCGCGGAGAAGCTCGGCACGAGCTCGGTCGCCGAATTCGTGCGGCTGACCATGGCCGAGGCCGGTCCTCGGTAGCACTACCTAGACGGCTCGGTGGCGGAGCGGATTCTCGGCGCCGGACGGTTTCTCTATCTCGGGAGGCAGAAAGCGCGGCGACAAACGCGGCGGCTTTCAAGCGCTTCAACCCCATAGGAGACCGTCAATGATCGTTCGTCTCGTCGCCGCCGCCGCGACCGTCGCACTGCTCGGCCAGGCCGCCTCGGCCGCTCCCCTGCAGGAAAAGAACATGCCGCTCGACATCGCGGCCGAGCTGGCGCTCGCCGGCGTGCAGGCCTGCGCGGCCGACAAGTACAATGTCGCGGTCGCGGTGGTGGACCGCGCCGGCGTGCTGCGCGCCCTGCTGCGCGCCGACAATGCCGGCCCGCACACGCCGGAAGCGGCCCGCCGCAAGGCGTTCACCTCGGCCTCCATGCGCGCGCCGACCGGCGCGATCATGGAGAATTCGCAGAAGAACCCCGGCGCGGCCAATCTCGGCCAGATCGACGGCTTCCTGCTGCTCGGCGGCGGCGTGCCCGTGAAGGTCGGCGAGGAGACGATCGGCGCGATCGGCATCGGCGGCGCGCCGGGCGGCCATCTCGACGAGAAATGCGCCCTCGCGGCGATCGAGAAGGTCAAGGACAAGCTGAAGTAAGATTGCACTCTTCGCAGCGACTTGCGGCGGGCCGGCGACGGCCCGCCGTTTTGCGTTGGAGGCGGGCCATCCGCGACCCAAGGACCGCTGACAGTTTAGTCCGGGAGCGGAGACCAGAAGCAACTGCGTCCGGCCGGGTGCCTGCTCGCCACCATGCCCATGTCATGCGGCGATCCGCACTTTTCTTTGTTCTCTATTTGTTCTAGCTTGCCTGGATCAGCAGGAGAGCGAACCGTGGCGGTGCAACTATCGTTCGGATGGCCGGAGCAGCGTGCCAGGACGTGGCTGTTCTTCGCGCTGCTGCCCGATCCGCGCAGCGCCCGCGCGATCTTCGAGCAGGCGGTGGCGCTGCGCCGCGACCTCGGGCTCGCCGGCCGGCCGGTCCCGCCCGACCGGCTGCATGTCTCGCTTGTCGGGGTCGGCGCCTACGCGGCCGTTCCGCCGTCGCTGCTCGCGGATCTGAGCGCCGCCGCTCGCGAGCTCGAGGCTGCCCCGTTCGACCTGACCTTCGACCGCCTCGCCTGTTTCGGCGGCGGCGCCGTCGTGCTGAGCACGAGCCGGCGCGACGAGCGCGCACAGGCTTTTCGCCGCCTGCTGCATCAGCGACTGGCGCCGGCCCTCTCACGCAGCGCGCGGCGCGCCCTGCTCTTCGAGCCGCATGTGACGCTTTTGCGCGACCGCGCCCGCTTCAAGGCATTGCCGCTCGACCCCACGGGCTGGCGGGTCGAGGATTTCGTGCTGGTCGAAAGCCATGTCGGCCGCGGCCGGCACAGCCATCTCGGACGCTGGCGGCTGACGGGGCGCGGCTGAACTGCCGCACAACCGGCACGGCGCGCGCCCGCGCGATTGATCCTGTCGGCGGCTGCCTGTATCCCTTTTGTCGACAAGAGGGATTTGCGAATGAAGACGAAGAAGGTTGCGGCCGCCTCCTCCCCCGCGCGCCGGCGCGGGTCGGGCGTGAAAGTCGTCTACGATCTGCTGCGCGACGAGATCCTCGACCTGGTCATGCCGCCCGGCAGCCCGATCGACGAGGTGCAGCTCGCGGCGCGCTTCAAGATGTCGCGCACCCCGATCCGCGAGGCGCTGGTGCGGCTGGCGGGCGAAGGGCTGATCGACACGCTGCCCAACCGCTCGACGATGGTGTCGAACATCGACTTCCTCAACATGTCGCCGTTCTTCGACGCGCTCGTGCTGATGTACCGGGTGACGACGCAGCTCGCGGCGCAGCACCATCGCCCCGAGGACCTCGACGCGATCCGCGCCCGGCAGGCGGATTTCGCCGCCGCCGTCGCGGCGCAGGACGCCCTCGCGATGATCGCCACCAATGCGGCGTTTCATTCCACGATCGCCGAGGCGGGGCGAAACCCTTATTTCAACAGCCTGTTCAGCCGGCTCCTCGACGAGGGACGGCGCTTCCTGCGGCTCTATTACCAGTCCTACGAGGACCGGCTGCCGCAGCAATATGTCGACGAGCACGAGGCGATCATCGCTGCGATCGCGGCCCGCGACGTCGAGGCGGCGGAGCGGTTGGCGAAAATTCATGCGGAGCAAATTGTCGCGCAAATCAAACGGCTTATGGTGGGGAGCGAGCGACTCGAGATCGCCCTTTGAGGCGACTTAAAAAATTCTTGTCGACAAATAATATGCAAGTTGTTACAAGGATCGCCATGGAGAGGCTCGTTCGCGATCGCGACGCTGCGATCTCCGCAAAGCTAAAGTTGCAGCCCCCAAGGAGATCGACATGAAGGCCAAGATTTTTTCCGGCGTGATCCCCGCGCTGATGACCCCCTGCAAAGCCGATCGTTCGCCCGATTTCGACGCGCTGGTGCGCAAGGGCAAGGAGCTCATCGCCGACGGCATGTCGGCGGTCGTCTATTGCGGCTCGATGGGCGACTGGCCGCTGCTGACGGACGCGCAGCGGATGGAGGGCGTTGAGCGCCTCGTGAAGGCCGGCGTGCCGGTGATCGTCGGCACCGGCGCGGTCAACACCGCCTCGGCGGTCGCGCATGCGGCGCATGCCCAGAAGGTCGGCGCCCAGGGCCTGATGGTCATTCCGCGCGTCCTGTCCCGCGGCTCCGTCGTGCTCGCGCAGAAGGCCCATTTCAAGGCGATCCTCGCCGCCGCCCCCGGCATTCCGGCGGTGATCTACAACAGCCCCTACTACGGCTTCGCGACCCGCGCCGACCTGTTCTTCGCGCTGCGCGCCGAGCATCCGAACCTCGTCGGCTTCAAGGAGTTCGGCGGCCCCGAGGACATGCGCTACGCGGCCGAGAACATCACCAGCCGCGACGACGACGTCTCGCTGATGATCGGCGTCGATACGGCGGTCTACCACGGCTACGTGAATTGCGGCGCGACCGGCGCGATCACCGGCATCGGCAACGTGCTGCCGAAGGAGGTGATTCATCTCTGCAAGCTGTCGCAGGCGGCGGCCGAGGGCGACGCCGAGGCCCGCCAGCGCGCGCAGGAGCTGGAACATGCCCTGGGCGTCCTGTCGTCCTTCGACGAAGGCCCGGACCTGGTCCTCTATTTCAAGCATATGATGGTGATGAAGGGCGACAAGGAATACACCCTTCACTTCAACGAGACGGACGCGCTGACCGACAGCCAGCGCGGCTATGTCGAGGCGCAGTACAAGCTCTTCAAGGCCTGGTACGCCTCCTGGAGCAAGCTTCCGGGCGCCGTCCAGAAGCACGCGGCCTGAACGAGAGAACGACCTCGCGCGCGGCGGCGGATCGATCCGCCGCCGCAGCCCGGACCAGTATGAAATCGGCCCCGTCACCCGGCTCGGGCGAAGGGCAAGAACAGGTTTTCGACCCCAGACCCAAGCGCCCTGCGTCTCGCTCGCCGCGATCGAAACGCCGGGGCGATCCAGACGAGCCTTAGCAGATGGCCAATCCCGATGTTGTCGTCATAGGTGCCGGGGTGGTCGGCCTTTCGGCCGCCCTCGCGGCGCAGGCGCGCGGCCTGTCGGTCACGGTCATCGATCGCGAAGGTCCGGCGGCGGGCGCCTCGGCCGGCAATGCCGGCGCCTTCGCGTTCACCGACATCCTGCCGCTCGCCTCACCCGGCATTCTCCGGAAGGCGCCGAAATGGCTTTTCGATCCGCTCGGACCGCTCTCCGTGCCGCCGGCTTACGCGCTGCAGATCGCGCCGTGGATGTTCCGCTTCTGGCGCGCCTGCTCGGCGAGCCGCGTGGCGCATTCCACCGCCGCGCAGACTGCGCTCATGGACCTCTCGAAGGCCGAGCTGGAGCCGTTCCTGAGCGCGACCGGCACGGGCGCCATGCTGCGCAAGGACGGCAATCTCCAGGTCTATGAGGGCGAAGCCGAGCTGAAGGCGTCGCTGCCCGGCTG
>JBDHTH010000033.1:0-12163 GCA_039808545.1 Phreatobacteraceae bacterium
TGAAATCGGCGGCGTGAGGCGTTTGGATCGCAATCGCAAGCGGCCGCCCCAACGGGCGGCCGTTTTCGTTTAGAGCATGATCCCGAAAAGTGGGAACCGGTTTTCGGAAAAGATCATGCTCCAACAAGACGTTGGAGTTTGATCCGATTCAGCCGGATTGGATCAGACTCCAAGGGGCGAAGATGGACCTGAGCAGCGTCGCGATCGCGCAATATCTTCTCGTCGCGGTCGTCTCCTTCGCGGCCTCGCTGCTCGGCGGGGTGACGGGCTACGGGACCGGGCTGCTGCTGCCGCCGGTGCTGCTGCCGATCGTCGGCGCGGAGGCGGTGGTGCCGATCATCAGCCTGTCGGCGCTCGCGACGAATGCGAGCCGGGTCGTGGCCTTCCGCCCGTATTTCGCGCGCGACAAGGCGGTGCTCGTCGCCGCGGTGGCGCTGCCGAGCTGCATCCTCGGCGCCTATGGCTATACGCGGCTGAGCGGGGCGGGGGTGACGCTGCTGATCGGCGCGGCGCTGATCGCGCTGGTGCCGCTGCGCCGCCTCCTCAGGCGCTGGCACGGCGTGCTCGGCCGACGCGGGCTCGCCACGGCGGGGCTCGGCTACGGGCTGCTGACGGGCAGCACCTCCGGCGCGGGCGTCGTGCTGCTGTCGATCCTGCTGGCGGCCGGGCTGAACGGGCCGGCCGTGATCGCCACCGATGCCGGCATCTCGCTGGTGCTGGGCCTCGCCAAGGTCGCGGTGTTCCAGACGGCGGGGGCGTTGCCGCTCACGTCCTGGATCATGGCGGGGCTGATCGGCGCCTGCGCCTGGCCCGGCGCCTTTGTCGCGAAGCGGCTGACGCGCGGCCTCTCGCACCAGTCGCACGCGGCGATCCTCGACGGCGTCGTGATCCTCGGCGGGACGCTTCTGGTGGCGCAGGGACTGAAGGCGCTCGGCGGAGTCTAGCCGTCGGCGGCCGGAAAGGCTCAAGCCCGATCGATGCCGCGATAGCGCACGACCTCGCCGTCCTCCTTGGTGAAGGTTGCGACGGGGTTGTCGAGCAGATCCAGCACCAGCTCCGACGGGCGGCAGAGGCGCGTGCCGCGCGGCGTTTCGACGATCGGACGGTTGATCAGGATCGGGTGGGCCAGCATCGCGTCGACCAGCGCGTCATCGCTCAAGGACGGGTCGTCGAGGCCGAGGGTGGCATAGGGCGTTCCCTTCTCGCGCAGCAAGGCGCGCGGCGCCATGTTCATCGCGGCGAGAAGCGCGATTAGACGCTCGCGCGAGGGCGGATCCTTCAGATATTCGACGACGATCGGCTCATCGCCGGAGGCTCGGATCATCGCCAATGTGTTCCGGGACGTGCCGCAGTCGGGGTTGTGGTAGATCGTGATCGTCATGGTTCTTCCTTGAGCAGCCACGAGGCGAAGGCCAACGCCCCCAGCGCGCCCGCCAGTTCGACGAGAACAAAGACGGGGACATCGAGCGGGCGGATGCCGGCGAAGCTGTCGGTGAACGCGCGGGCGATCGCGACGGCCGGATTCGCGAATGAGGTCGAGGCCGTGAACCAGTAGGCGGCCGCGATATAAAGACCGACCATCCAGGCGATGGAGCCGCGCGCCAGCCGGGCCCCGACCAGGATGACGAGGAGCAGCCCGAATGTGGCGATGGCTTCCGAGAGCCATTGTGCCGCGCCGGTTCGCGCCGTCGCGGAGATCTCGAAGGCGTTTCGCGCGAACATCAGATGGGCGAGGAGGGTGCCGATAATCCCGCCGCCGAGCTGCGCGCCGAGATAGGCGCCGCATTCCCGCCAGGGCAGGTCGCGCCGCAGCGCCATGACGAGCGAGACGGCCGGGTTGAAATGCGCGCCAGAAACGGGCGCGAGAATCGCGATGAGAACGGTCAGCGCCGCGGCCGTCGCGACCGTGTTGGCGAGCAGCGCGAGAGCGATATCGCGGGTCAGCGTCGACGCCATGATCCCTGAACCGACGACGGCCGCGACCAGCAGCATCGTGCCGAGCCCTTCGGCGGCGGCGCGGCGGCGAATGTCGAAGGCGGGCGTCAAGGCCTGCATCCGGCATTCGGCACGCAGCACGCGAGGCTGGCGATCGGCGCGCAGACCTCGGGTCGGCCGCCGCAGCAATCCTCCATCAGGAAGCGGATCAATGCGGCGAGCGCCTCGTATTGCACGCTGTAGATGATCGAGCGTGCCTCGCGTCGCGCGCGCAGCAATCCGGCCTGTTCGAGCTCCTTCAGGTGGAAGCTGACATTGGAGGCCGAAACGCCGGCTTTCGCGCCAATCTCGCCGGCCGCGATTCCGTCCTGGCCGGCAACGATCAGCAGCCGCAGAATTCTCAAACGTGTTTCCTGCGCGAGCGCCGCGAAAGCCGCGATGGCCTGCTGCTCATCCATATTTCTATAATCCTTGAAATATTGAATTGATATACCGCGTCGGGATGCCGGGGCAAGTGGTTCGCAAAAAATGTTGCGTGATCGCTCTGAGCCGGATGGGCCGCGAGGCCGCCTATTCGCGCGGTGTCGTCCAGCGCGCGGCCGCCGCGTCGTCCTCGGCCTTGGCCGCGACCCAGCGAGGGCCGCCCGGCGCGTGCTCCTTCTTCCAGAAGGGGGCGGCGGTCTTCAGGTAGTCCATCAGGAACTCGGCGGCCTCGAAGGCGGCGCGGCGATGGCTGCTCAGCGTCGCGACGAAGACGATGCGCTCGCCGGGCCGCAGCGGGCCGTGGCGATGGATGATGCGAACGCCGAGGAGGGGCCAACGGCCCTCCGCCTCCGCCACTTGGCGGGTGATCTCGGCCTCGGCCATCGGCACGAAGCATTCGAGCTCGAGGCCGGTCAGGCCGTCATCGGCGCGGCAGAGGCCCGTAAAGGTGACGAGCGCGCCGGCATCGGTGCGGCCCGCGCTGAGCGCCTCGGCCTCGGCGCCGGGGTCGAAATCGGCGGTCTGCACGCTGATCCTGGCGAGGCCCGCCATGGGCTCAGCCCCCGGTCATCGGCGGGAAGAAGGCGATCTCGCGGGCGCCTTCTATGGAGGCGTCGGATTTGGCGTGGCGCTGGTCGATCGCGGCGCGGATCACATGGGCGTGCTCGAAGGCGTGGGCGTATTCCTCGCCGCGCCCGCTCAGCCAGCGCATCAGGTCCGCGACGGTCGCGATCCCGGCCGGGATCTCGACCTCTTCCTCGCTCCGTCCGATGCGCTCGCGCACCCAGGCGAAATAGACGAGCTTCATCTCACGGCTCGTCGATGACATGGCGCAGGCCGGCGCGGAAATAGTCCCAGCCGGTATAGAGCGTGATCAGCGCCGAGGCCCAGAGCAGCGCGATGCCGATGCGCGATGTGTAGGCCAGCACCTGGTCGCCCGCCTCGCCCGCCAGCAGGAAGCCGATGGCGACGAGCTGCACGGTGGTCTTCCATTTCGCGAGGCGCGTCACCGGCACCGAGACGCGCAGCTCGGCCAGGAACTCGCGCAGGCCCGACACCAGGATCTCGCGCGACAGGATGACGATCGCGGCCCAGAGCGCCCAGCCGCGGATCGTGCCGTCGGCCGCCAGCATCAAGAGCGAAGCGGCGACCAGCACCTTGTCGGCGATCGGGTCGAGCATGCGGCCGAGCGCCGATTGCTGCTGCCAGGCACGGGCGAGATAGCCGTCGAAGAAATCCGTGATCGCCGCGACCACGAAGATCGCCAGCGCCACCCAGCGCAGGACGAGCCCGCCCTCGAAGATGTCGGCCCAGAACAGGCAGGCGACCAGCGCCGGCACCGCGACGAGCCGGCCATAGGTCAGAAGGTTCGGCAGGCTCAGCGGCCCGCCGCCCTTCGTCGCGGCCGGCCGGGCCGGTGCGGTCTCGCCCGCCAGGGGCTGCGCGTTCCTCAACTCGATGTCCTCAGCCATTCTCGTGGAAGAAGTCATACACTGCTTTGGCTGTCGATTCATTGACGCCCGGCGTGCGCATCAAATCCGCGAGGGAAGCGCGGCTCACCGCCTTCACGGTCCCGAAATGGGTCAGCAGCGCGCGCTTGCGGGTCGGCCCGATGCCGGCGACCTCGTCGAGCGGGTTGCGCGCGATGTCCTTCTTGCGCTTGGCGCGGTGGGTGCCGATCGCGAAGCGGTGCGCCTCGTCGCGCAGCCGCTGCACATAATAGAGCACCGGATCGCGCTCCGGCAGCATGAAGGAGGGCTTGCCGGCCTGGAAGAACTTCTCGCGGCCGGCATCGCGGTCCGGCCCCTTGGCGATGCCGACCAGCGGCACGTCGTCGACGCCGAGCTCCGCCAGCGTCTCGCGCGCGGCCGTGAGCTGGCCGGCGCCGCCGTCGATCAGCACCAGGTCGGGCTTGGCCGGCCCCTCCTCGCCCGAGAAGGCCGCGTCCTTGGCGAGGCGGGTGAAGCGGCGCTTCAGCACCTCGCGCATCATGCCGTAATCGTCGCCCGGCACGAGGTCGGCCGAGCGGATGTTGAAGGTGCGGTAGGCGCGCTTCATCAGCCCCTCGGGGCCGGCCACCACCATGGCGCCGACCGCGTTGGTGCCCATGATGTGGCTGTTGTCGTAGATCTCGATCCGGCGCGGCGGGGCGGGGAGGCCGAAGACCCGCTGCACGCCCTCCAGGAGCTGCGCCTGGCTCTTGGTGTCGGCGAGCTTGCGGCCGACGGCGCCGCGCGCGTTGATCAGCACATCCTCGACGAGGGCGCGCTTCTCGCCGCGCTTCGGCGTCGCGATCTCGACGCGAAAACCGGAACGCTCGCTCAGTGCTTCGGTGAGCAGCGCCTGCTCGGGGACCTCCTCGGAAAGAAGGATGAGGCGCGGCGCCGGCTTGTCGTCATAGAACTGGGCGAGGAAGCTGCCGAGGATCTCGGCCGGCGAGAGCGCCTTGTCGGCGCGCGGGAAATAGGCGCGGTTGCCCCAGTTCTGGCCGGTGCGGAAGAAGAACACCTCGATGCAGGCGAGGCCGCCATCCTGCGCGACGGCGAAGACATCCGCCTCCTCGACGCCATGCGGGTTGATGCCCTGGCCGGCCTGGATGGCGGCGAGCGCCGCGAGGCGGTCGCGGTAGCGCGCGGCGGTCTCGAAGGCGAGGTTCTCGGCCGCCCGGTGCATCGCCTCGCCGAGCCGCACGCGCACCTCGGCGCTCTTGCCCGACAGGAAATCGCGCGCCTGGTCGACCAGGGCGCGATACGCCTCGGTGCCGATCTCGCCAGTGCAGGGCGCCGCGCAGCGCTTGATCTGGAAGAGCAGGCAGGGCCGCGTGCGGCTCTCGAACATCGAGTCCGAGCAGGAGCGCAGCAGGAAGGCGCGCTCCAGCGCGTTGATCGTGCGGTTGACGGCGCCGGCGCTGGCGAAGGGGCCGTAGTAATGGCCCTTGCGGCTGCGGGCGCCGCGATGCTTGGCGATCTGCGGGGCCGGGTGGTCGTCCGAGATCAGGATATAGGGGAAGGACTTGTCGTCCCGCATCAGCACGTTGAAGCGGGGCCTGAGGCGCTTGATGAGGTTCGCCTCGAGCAGCAGCGCCTCGGTCTCGGTATGGGTGGAGACGAACTCCATCGCGGCCGTGGCGGCGATCATGCGCAGGATACGGGCAGGGTGGCCGGCTTGGCGGACATAGCTGCCGACGCGCTTCTTCAGGCTGCGCGCCTTGCCGACATAGAGAACCTCGCCGGCGCCGTCGATCATCCGGTAGACGCCCGGCCCGAGCGGCAGGCGGCGGACGAGATCGGCGATGACGGCGCGGCCGCGCGCAATCGTGCCGGGCTCGGCCTCGGTCTCCGGATCGAGGTCGGTCGCCAGGCCTTCGAGCGCCAAGTCTTGGAGCGCTTGCGCTTCCTCGGCCTCGTCCTCATCGTCGAAGGGATCGGCTGGCGGCGCGTCGGCGCCGGCCGGAGGCATCCCTTTGTCCTGATCGATCATGCGTCTCATGTAGGCGCTCGCCGGGGGGAAGAACAACCCCTCGGCCGAGGGCCGGATCCGTCAGCGCCCAGCGGTGCTCAAGACCGGGACGGCGGCCGGCTCGCGCGGGCGGGCCGCGCGGGCGACGATCCATTTTGCGGCGATCCAGGCGGCGACAGCGACGGCGGCGCCGCCGAGCATGTCGACGAAATAATGCGCGCCATGCACCGGCACCGAGATCAGCATCAGTGCGTTGAGCACCAGCCCGATCCAGCGGACATAGGGGAGGTGGCGGACCGCGGCCGCGAAGATCAGGCCGAAGGCGGTATGCAGGCTCGGAAACGAGATGATGCCTTCCGAGCCGAGCGCGCCGAGGGTGCGGAAGGTACCGTTACGCAGCTCGTACAGGACCCGGAAATCCGCCGTGAGGCGTTCGGTCGGGATGGGCGCCGGCAGGTCGACGGCCAGGAGGCCGTATGTCGTCCAGATTCCGTCAGCCGGCAGGAACGCCGAAATGACGATCGAGAGCAAGGCCGACGCCATGAAGGCCAGCACGAAGACGCGCAGCCGCGCCAATTGCCGCGCGATCGCCAGCGCCATGACGATCGCGGCCGTCTGCAGCGTCAGGCTCGCATAGGCAATCGTCAGAACCCGGCCGACGGTGGGATGCGCCTTCACCCAGGCGAGCATCGCCGGCCAATCGAGGCCGAGCGCGCGATCGAGGGCGGCGAGGCGGGCATCGTTGCCGGGCCAGCCGAGGCTGGCCGCCACATAGGACAGCGGGGCGGCGAGCGCCGTGAACAGCACGAGCTGGCCGATGGCCGACAGGGCTGCGGCGAGGCTCGCCTCTTGTCTGTAGCGATCATAATAGTGCGCGAGGGCCGCGAGGATGGCGGCGGCGAGGAGCGGCGGCGCGTAGCTCTGCCGATCGAGCGTGAACGGCCCCGCGACGGCGAGCGCAATCGGGACGATCAGCAGCGCGAGACAAGCCCAGATGACTTTGTCGAGATCGCGAAACACCCCGAACTCGGAGTCCCGCACGGTCGATATCGTCGGTTTTTCCATCGCCTGAAGCTACGACGCGTCCCTTGCCAAGCCGTGAATCGCACTCGCTTTCGGCACGGCGGGCTCGAAAAGCCGGCATCGTCATATTCTCGCCCGCATTGGCGCCGAGAGGACGGGGCGCAACATCACGGTTTGTTGACAGTTCGTATTTGCGTCGCGATCCGCCCGACGGGCCGATCCTTCCTTCGGGGCGATGCTGGGCTCCGAAGCCGGGCCCGCTACCAGGACCGAGTTCGTTATGCCTCTCAAAGCCGTTTCCGCGTCGCGTTCGTTTCGACGCCGTTTTCTTTGTTCCTGTGCGCTGGCGATCCTGCCCGGCGCGGTGGCCCAGGCGGCCGATCTCGGGCGGCCGGCGCCCGAGGTGCCCTCCGCCGTGGTGATGGCGCCGATGGCGAATTACCGCAACTGGACCGGGCTCTATGTCGGCGGCAATTTCGGCGGCCAATGGGCGACCTTCGACGGCCGCCTCTCGGAGACCGGGTCGAGCGTGATCGGCGGCCTGCAGCTCGGCTACAACCTCCAGCAGGACGCGATCGTCGTCGGCGTGGAGGGCGATGTCGCCCTCACCCATGCCAGCGTCAGCGACCCGACCGCGATCGGCCGCGTCAACGTGCTCTCGACGATCCGCGGCCGCGTCGGCTTCGCGATCGACCGCTTCCTGCCCTATGGGACGCTCGGCGTCGGCCTCACCAGCGCGACGCTGGAGACGCCCGTTTCGCGCGAGCGCAAGCTGCTGACCGGGCTGGTGGTCGGCGGCGGCCTCGAATACGCGCTCGCGCCGAACTGGTCGGTGCGCGGCGAATATCTCTTTGTGGCGGGGCCGAAGCGCGAATTCACGCCCGTCGACTCGCTCGGCGTCGACGGCCATCTGGTGCGCGGCGGCGTGAACTACAAGTTCTGAGGTTTCGGAAGGCGCGGTGTCGAGGCTTCGAGCCGATCGCCGATCGACCCGCAGGATTGGAACGCGATCTTCCTGGGCCCCGGCTCCGCGGCCGCTCGTTCCGTGCTCGTCGTCCGGTACCGAGGCTGCCCGGCCTCGGGGCGTGCAACGCTACGCATGCACGCCGCGCCGGCGTTTCCTGGATGACGCGCGAGCGATGTCGCGCCTAGAGCTTGATCCGATCCAATTGAATCGGACTAAACTCTATCTCCTTGTCCGAGCATGATCTTCTCCGAAAACCGGTTCCCCCTGTTCGGGATCATGCTCCAGCCGGCGTCTGGTGACGCCGGGACGCGTCCGGTGACGCGAAACGTCAGCCGACGCGCGTCAGATTGACGGCCTTCGGCCCCTTGCCGAACTTGTCCGGCTCGACGTCGTAGGACAGGCGCTGGCCCTCGGCGAGCTCGCCGATGCCCGAACGCTCGACCGCCGTCACATGGACGAAGATGTCCCGCCCGCCATCGTCCGGCTTGATGAACCCGTAGCCCTTCTGGGTATTGTAGAACTTCACCACACCTGTCATCGCCATTCGCGCAATCCTTTGCAGCACTCATCTGTCGAACGCGGGCAGGGTGCGAAAAACCTGCCGACACGCCCGATTCCCCGGCCATCGGTGCGTTTATCCCGCCGCGGCCGATGCTCCGCGGGCGGGCTGGCGATTACAATACTTCAAAGCGGAAAATGTTCAATCGGGACATCTGAATAGTCTCCGGCACACCGTATGGCTGTGCTTTGGTGCGGCGCACAATGAGCCGGCCGGGCAGTAGATCGACGCGTCAGTTCATCGCGCGGCGCAATAAGAACTTGATTGAATTGGTCATGTTCAACGGCTCGACCGATGGCGACGGGGCCGCTTCACTCGCCGGCCAGCCAGTCGATGCGGGCGCCGGCGCCGGGCTCCTGGCCGAGCCGGGCGGCGAGCGCCGGCAGCGCCTGCGCGAGCTCCGCGTCGAGCCGCCAGGGCGGGTTGACGAGGATCATGCCGGTGCCGCCGAGCCGGCCGGCGCGGCGCTCCGAATAGATGTCGAGCTCGGCCGCGAGGATCTTCGGGATGCCGGTCTCGACGAGCGTGCGGCGGAAATGGCCGATGAGGGCCGGATCGGCGATCGGGTACCAGAGGAGATAGAGGCCGGTCGGCCATTTGCGGTGCGCGGCCTGGAGCATCGCGACGAGGCGGGCGAATTCGTCGGGCGCCTCGTAGGGCGGATCGACGAGCACGACGCCGCGCCGCTCCGGCGGCGGCAGGTAGGCGTTGGGCGCGGCCCAGCCGTCGATCGCCGGGACCAGCACGCGGCGGTCGCGGCGATAGCGCTCGGCGAGCGTGCCATGGTCGCGGCGATGGGTCTCGACGAAGACGGCGCGGTCGCCCGCGCGCAGCAGCCGGGCCGCGATCTCGGGCGAGCCGGGATAGGGGCCGGGCTTGTCGAGGGGAAGGGGGCCAGGCGCGGCCTCGCCCGCCGCGTCAGCGCGCACCGCCGCGAGGACCCGACGATAGGGCGCGAGGAAGGTCTCGACCTCGGGCGCGAAGGGCGCGGCGATCCGGGCGATGCCGCGCCGCCATTCGCCGGTGCGGCCGGCCGCATCGCCGCCGAGATCGTAGAGGCCGATGCCGGCATGCGTGTCGAGAACGCGGAACGGCGCCGGCTTCTCGGCGAGCCGCTCGAGGACGCGCGCGAAGATCGCATGCTTGACGACATCGGCGAAATTGCCGGCATGGAAGGCGTGGCGGTAATTCATGCCGGCAGAAGGCGGAACTTCAGCGGCGCGTCAAGGCCGGATCGAGGCAATGCCTAAGCCGCACCCGACCGCTCCATCGTCAAGGCCCGCGCCATTCGGGCCTGACGAAGCGAGAGCGTAGGCCCCTTCAGGTGCCGCCGCGCAGCGGCGTGATGACCAGCTTGTCGCGCCGGCAGGCGCGGCGGTCGACCTCGGGGCAGTTGCGGAAGCGCAGGTCCTTCGACAGGCAGACGCGGACCTCGCGCAGGCGGTGGCCGTCGCAGGTCACCGCGATCGCATCGGCCGTGAGGCCCGGATTCTCCTTGAGGAACGCCTCCTCGACCTCGGCCGGCGTGACGTTGCGCGGCTCGGTCACGTCGGCGAAAAGAGACGGAATGCGGACGGCGGCGCGCGCCTGGCGGACGGCCTCGAAATAGGCGCGCTGCGAGAGCCCGGAGCAGGTGCCGTGCTTGCGCCATTCGGCGCGGATCAGGCCGGGCGCCGGCATCAGGTCGAACATCGCGCGGATCGTGCGGTTGTCGACCTCCTCGGCCGGCTGCTGGCAATATTCGGGAAAGCCGCGGTCATATTGCGGCCAGAGCCCGTGGACGATGAAGCTGTAGCTGCGGGCGCATTGGGGCCCACGGGCGCGCTCGCCCTGCGCCTCGCAGAAGGCCGGCGACCAGGAGAGGGCGAGCACGTAGAAGTCGAAATCGCCCGCCCGATTGTTGCGGAACTGCTGGGCATCGGCCGGGGCGGCGGCGATGAGGCCGTAAAGCGCCAGCACCAGGCCCGCCAGCAGGCCGAGGGCGATGCGCCGGATTCCGTTCCGTCCCGTCTCCGCAAGCAAACGCATGACGCTCCCCGTTCTGGATGCGACCCTGGAAGCCGCGACCATAGCCGATCTATGAGAACATTTCAAGAACAAAATGCGAGGTGATGCGCGCTTCGGTTGTTATTTTCAGCGATCCGCGCGGCCGGTCAGGGCTGCGCCATCTTGCAGTTCGGCGCGTAGGCGCGGTGGTAGTCGAGGCCGGCGACGCACCATTCCACGCCCCAGCTCTTGCCGACGAAGCCGCCGTTCTCGACGATCGAGTAGTAGACTTGGCGCGGCCTGCCGATGTTGAGGTCGGCGACGACGCGGCAGTAGCGGCGGCCGATATAGCCCGGCCCCCAGGGCGAGAGCGCCACCTCGCGCACGTCGCGCAGGCCGACGATCTGCAGCGGCGAGTTCCAGAATTTCGGCTCGCGCTCGTTGAAGCGGTCGGCGATCTCGCCGAGCGCCTCGGGAGTCGCGCAGGCCGGCACCTCGCCGGTGAAGTGCCCGTAGGGGTGGGGCGGCCTCTCTGCATAGGGGTTGACCGGCGAGATCACCGGATGCGGGCGCGGCCCGCGGTCGCGCAGCGTGCGGCGCGGCTCGGCATAGACGATGATTTCCTGCGGCTTGCGCTCGGCAGCCTTCGCCTCCTCGGCCGCGTCGCCGGCGATTACGAGGGCGGTCAGGGCGAAAAGCATCTTGCGTAGCATCGCGAATCCCCGGGGTGTTGCGGCGTCGCCGGCTCAGTCTTTAGCCTTGCGTAGCGCCTTTCGGCGGGGCGCCGCAAGGCCGGATCGGTGTTTGCAGGGCGATCCGGCCTTGATAGGGTCCGCGCCGCAACAGCGGCCGCGCGCCGCGATTCCTTCGGCCGGGAGCATCGCGACATGCGCGCCACGACGAGGTCCACCGCCGACAGCCTGCCGCGCTACGAGAGCGGGCCGGCCGCCGCGCTCGCGATGCGGCCGGACTATCCGGTCTACTGCTTCCGGCCCGAGGTGCTGAAGGCCGATACGCGGCGCTTTCTCGCGGCCTTCGACGGCAAGACCGCCTATGCGGTGAAGACCAATGGCGAGCCGATCGTGCTCGACACGCTGGTGGAGGCGGGCGTCACGGCCTTCGACGTCGCCTCGCCGGCCGAGTTCGCGGATGCGCGCGCCGCGCTCCCCTCCTGCGAACTGCTCTACATGCATCCCGTGAAGGCGCAGTCCGATATCCGCCTGGGGCTGGAGACGTTCGGCATCCGCACCCTGTCGCTCGACCATGAGGACGAGGTCGCGAAGATCCTGCGGGTGGTGCGCGGCATGGATGCCTCGCCCGAGGATTTCACGCTGTTCGTGCGCATCGCCACCAAGGGCGAGGCGGCCTACGAGCTCTCCAAGAAGTTCGGCGCCAGCCCCCTGCAGGCCGTGGAGCTTATCGACCGGATCGCCAATATCGGCTTCAAGATCGGGCTCTGCTTCCATGTCGGCAGCCAGATCGAGGATATCGACACCTATGAGCGGGCGCTCGCCTCGGCGGCCTGGGTGCGCGGGCGCGTCGACGCCGAGATCGCGGCGCTCGATATCGGCGGCGGCTTTCCGGCGCCCTATGCGATCGACCCGAAGAAGCCGGACCGGCGGCCGCCCGAGATGGAGGCGCTGCTCGCCGAGATCCAGCAGGAGAAGGAGGCCTGGGGCCTCGGCGACCTGCCGGCCGTGGCCGAGCCCGGCCGGGTGATCGTGGCGCGCGCCTTCTCGGTGCTGGTCCGC
>JBDHTH010000034.1:0-12081 GCA_039808545.1 Phreatobacteraceae bacterium
GCGATGCTCGCCCTGCAGATCCTAGTGCTCATGCTGATCACCTTCGTGCCGGCCTTCAGCCTCTGGCTGCCGGCGGTGATGAGCGCGCGTTAACTTCCGTCGATCCTTACGGATTCAGCCGAAAGGCGCTGCGCCTCGGCCTCGACATGCGTGACATAGACGATCGGCATCCGCGTCTCGGTGCGCAGCCGGTCGAGATAGGGCAGCACCTCGTCCTTGCGGGCCGCGTCGAGGCTCGCGAGGGGCTCGTCGAGCAGCAGGATCTCGGGCTCGGAGAGCAGCGCCCGGCCGATCGCGACACGCTGGCGCTCGCCGCCCGACAGGCCGGCGGGCCGGCGGCCGAGCAAGGCGCCGATGCCGAGCATCTCGACGATGCGGTTCTCATTGGCACGATCGGCCTTCAGGCCGCGCATCCAGCGACCGTAGTTGAGGTTCCGCGCGACCGAGAGATGCGGAAAAAGCCGCGCATCCTGAAAGACATAGCCGACACGGCGGCGATGGGCCGGCACATCGATGCGGCGCGCGGCATCGAACAACACCCGGTCGCCGAGCGTGACGCGGCCGCGATCCGGCGTCACGAGGCCGGCGATCATCTCGACGATCGTCGTCTTGCCGGCGCCGGAGGGGCCGAACAGCGCCGTCACCTGCCCGGCCGTCTCGAAGGCGGCGGCGATCCGCTTCGCGCCGTAGCGCTTCTCCACGTCGACTTTCAGCATGGGCTATCTCCCATGCAGGCGCTCGGTCGCGCGACGCGCCAGCCATTCGGAGGCGATCAGCGCCAGGAGCGCGATGACGATCGAGATCGCGGTCAGCCGCAGCGCCTGCGCATCGCCATTCGGCACCTGCGTATAGGTATAGATCGCGGCCGACAGCGTCTGCGTCTCGCCCGGAATGTTGGAGACAAAGGTGATGGTCGCGCCGAACTCGCCGAGCGCCTTGGCGAAGCAGATCACCATGCCGGCGATCAGGCCCGGCAGGGCGAGCGGCAGCGTCACGGTCAGCAGCACCCAGAAGGGCGAGGCGCCGAGCGAGGCTGCGGCCTTCTCGTAGCGGCGGTCGACCGCCTCGATCGACAGGCGGATCGCCCGCACCAGGAACGGAAACCCCATGATGGCGGCGGCGAGCGCCGCGCCGGTCCAGCGGAACGCGAAGGTGAAGCCGAAGACGCGCTCGAGAAAGGCTCCGATCGGCCCCTTCCGCCCGAAGGCGAGCAGCAGCAGGTAGCCGGTGACGACCGGCGGGATGACCAGCGGCAGATGGATCACGGCATCGAGCAGCGTCTTGCCGACGAAGCGCCGGCGCGCCAGCACATGCGCGACCGCGAAGGCCGGCAGCAGCGCCGAGAGCGTCGCCCAGAAGGCGATGCGCAGCGACAGCCGCACGGCCTGCCATTCCTCGGGCGTGAAGACCCACTCCATCGCCGGTCAGCCGCGCGCGGCCGCCGGCCGGGACAGGCGTACAAGGGTCGGCGGCGCTGCGCGCGATTTTTGGGGCATGACGATCCTCGTGCTCCGCTGCGCCGCAGCGGCACGTCACCGGGGGAAGGAGCCGGACCGTCGTCTCGGAAAAACGGCCGCCTTACGGGCGGCCGCTGTCGGGGATTATGGCGCGTCGCACCGTGCTGATCAATGCAGGATCTGGCTGAGGAACAGCTTGGTGCGCTCGTGCTGTGGGTTCGAGAAGAACCGGTCGGGTGCGTTCGACTCGATGATCTGCCCGCCATCCATGAAGATGACGCGGTTGGCGACCTGGCGCGCGAAGCCCATCTCGTGGGTCACGCAGATCATGGTCATGCCGTCCTGGGCGAGGCTCACCATGGTGTCGAGCACTTCCTTGACCATTTCGGGGTCGAGCGCGGAGGTCGGCTCGTCGAACAGCATGATCTTCGGGCTCATGCAGAGCGCGCGCGCGATCGCCACGCGCTGCTGCTGGCCGCCCGAGAGCTGGCCCGGATATTTCATCGCCTGCTCGGGGATCTTCACCTTGCGCAGGTAGTGCATCGCGATGTCGTTGGCCTCGGCCTTCGGCATCTTCTTCACCCAAATCGGGGCTAGCGTGCAGTTGTCGAGCACGGTGCGGTGCGGGAACAGGTTGAAGTGCTGGAACACCATGCCGACGTCGCGGCGGATCTCGTCGATCTTCTTCAGATCGTTGGTGAGCTCGATGCCGTCGACGATGATGCGGCCCTTCTGATGCTCCTCCAGGCGGTTGATGCAGCGGATCATCGTCGACTTGCCCGACCCGGAGGGGCCGCAGACGACGATGCGCTCGCCGCGCTGGACGTTGAGATTGATGTCTTTCAGGACATGGAACTCGCCGTACCACTTGTTCATGCCGATCAGCTCGATGGCGGTCGGGTTGTTGGTGGTCGGCAGCTTCACCTTCATGGCGGCCGGCGCCGAAGTTGCGGTGCTCATTGGTCTTCTCCTCAGCGACGGTGGCCGGTGTTGAGACGGCGCTCCAGGAACAGCGAATAGCGCGACATAGCGTAGCAGAACACGAAGTAGATCACGCCTGCGAAGGCGAAGCCGGTATAGAGGGTCACGGGCGTCGCCCAGTTGGGATCGGAGAAGGCCGCGCGCAACTGGCCGAGCAGGTCGAAGATCGCGACGATCATCACCAGCGTCGTGTCCTTGAACAGGCCGATGAAGGAATTCACGATGCCGGGGATCACCAGCTTCAAGGCCTGCGGCATGATGATCAGGCCGGTCATCTTCCAGTAGCCAAGCCCGAGCGCCATGGCGCCCTCGTACTGGCCCTTGGGGATCGCCTGGAGGCCGCCGCGGATCACCTCCGCCATATAGGCGGCGGAGAAGAGCGCGACGCCGATCAGCGCGCGCAGGAGGTTGTCGACCTCCCAGCCGCGCGGCATCAGGATCGGCAGCATGTAGGTGGCGAAGAACAGCACGGTGATCAGCGGCACGCCGCGGATGAACTCGATGAAGATCACCGAGAGCGTCTTGGCGATCGGCATCTTCGAGCGCCGCCCGAGCGCCAGCAGGATGCCGAGCGGCAGCGAGGCGACGATGCCCGTGACGGCGACGACCAGCGTCACCAGGAGCCCGCCCCAGGCCCGCGTCTCCACATGCGTTAGCCCGAAGCGGCCACCGACCAGCAGGTAGAAGGCGACGACGGGGAACACGATGAAGAACAGGATCGCGTTGAGGCGCTTGTAGGGGACCTTCGGCACCATCAAAGGCACCAGAAGCAGGACGCCGAGCGCATAGACGATGTTCACGCGCCAGCGCTCGTCGATCGGATAGAAGCCGTAGAGGAACTGGCCGAACTTCGCCTGGATGAACGGCCAGCAGGCGCCGACCGTGCGCCCGACCTTCTCCTCCAGGCAGGCGTCGCGGTCCTTTCCGACCCATACCGCGTCGATGAACATGAATTTGATCAGCGGCGGGATGAGAAGCAGGATCAGCCCGACGCCGATCAGCGTCAGGATGACGTTGCCGACGCTGGAGAACAGGTTGTCACGCGCCCAGGCCCAGGGGCCGACGAGATTGGCCGGCGGCGGGGCGGCCTCGAGCATGTCCTTGCGGACATATTCGATGCCTTTCCGGGTGTCGGTGAGGGTCGCTTGATCGCTCATGGCCTCACCTCTCGATCAGCGCGACGCGGTTGTTGTACCAGTTCATCGCGATCGAGGTGATCAGCGACGTCGTCAGGTAGCAGGCCATCGTGATGCCGAGGACCTCGAAGGCCTGCCCGGTCTGGTTGAGAACCGTGCCGGCGAAGACCGATACGAGCTCAGGATAGCCCACGCCCGCCGCGAGCGAGGAATTCTTGGTCAGGTTGAGATACTGGCTGGTCAGCGGCGGGATGATCACGCGCATGGCCTGCGGGATGACCACCAGCCTCAGCGTCGGGCCCGGCCTCAGGCCGAGCGAATAGGCCGCCTCGGTCTGGCCGTGGCTGACCGCCATGATGCCGGCGCGCACGATCTCGCCGATGAAGGCCGCCGTATAGGCGACGAGCGCGACCAGCAGCGCGATGAACTCCGGGATGACGCGCGCGCCGCCGACGAAGTTGAAGCCACGCAGCTCGGGGAGCTCGAAGGTCACGGGAAAGCCGAGCGCCGCGAGCGTCAGGAACGGCAGGCCGATGATCAGGCCGAGCGCCGTCCAGCCGACCGGGAATTGCTGCCCGGTGGCGATCTGACGCTGCTTCGCCCAGCGCTTCACGAGCAGGCTGACGACGATCGCCACGCCGAGCGCGATCAGCACGACCGAAGTTCCCTCGCCGAAGACCGGCTTCGGAAGGATGATGCCGCGATTATTGACGAAGAAGATGCCGAAGATCGAGAGGCTCTGGCGCGGATTGGGCATCGCGGCGAGCACCGCGAGATACCAGAACAGGATCTGGAAGAGCAGCGGCAGGTTGCGGATCACCTCGACGTACCAATAGGCGATCCTGCTGATCACCCAGTTCGACGACAGGCGCGCCACGCCGACGAGGAAGCCGAAGATGGTCGCGAAGAAGATGCCGATCACCGCGACGAGCAGCGTGTTCAGCAGCGAAACGACGAAGGCGCGGCCATAGGTCGAAGCCTCGTTGTATTCGATGAGCGTCTGCGAGATGCCGAAGCCGGCCGTGTTGTTGAGGAAGCCGAAGCCGGAGGCGATCTTCTGCGCCTGCAGGTTCGCCACCGCGTTGGAATAGCCCGAATAGAGCCCCCAGATCACCAGCGCGCCGAGCACGAGCTGGAAGACGCCGCTGCGAACCTGCGGATTGTACAGCAGCGAGGCCTTGGCGGGCGGCCCTGCCGCCGATGAATTTACGGTCTCAGCCGTCATTTCCCCTGTCCCCTATTCATCATAGTGACCGCTGCGAGGCCGGCTTATCGCTGCCGGTTCCCTTCGGCGGCCGGGGCCGAACGCCCCTCCTCCATCCGGCTCAGCGAATGGGGGGCGCGTATTGCAGCCCGCCCTTCGTCCAGAGCTGGTTCAGCCCGCGCTCGATGCCCAGCCGAGAGCCGGTCCCCAGATTGCGGTCGAAGACCTCTCCGTAGTTTCCGATATGCTTGATGATGCGGTAAGCCCAATTTCTGGTCAGGCCCAGCGCCTCGCCGAAATTGCCCTCGGTGCCGAGCAAACGCTTGATCTCCGGGTTTTCGGATTTCAGCATCTCGTCGACATTCGCCTTGGTCACGCCCAATTCCTCGGCGGTCAGCATCGCAAAATGGGTCCATTTCGCGATGTCGAGCCACTGATCGTCGCCATGGCGCACCACCGGCGCAAGCGGTTCCTTGGAGATGACCTCGGGCAGGACGAGATGCTCGTCCGGCTTGGCGAATTTCTGCTTGAAGGCGTAGAGCTGCGAGCCGTCCGAGGTGAACACGTCGCAGCGGCCGGATTCGTAGGCCTTCAGCGTGTCGTCCGTCGTCAGGAAGGTGACGAGGTCGTAGCGCATCTTGTTGGCGCGGAAATAATCCGCGAGGTTCAGCTCATGCGTCGTCCCGGTGGTCACGCAGATGCTGGCGCCGTTCAGCTCCTTGACGCTTTTGACGCCGAGCGTCTTGCGGACGATGAAGGCCTGGCCGTCATAGTAGTTCACGGCCACGAAGTTCAGCCCGAGCTGCGTGTCGCGGCCGAGGGTCCAGGTCGCGGTGCGCGGCAGGATGTCGATCTCGCCGCTCTGCAGGGCCGTAAAGCGGTCCTTGGAGGAGAGCGGCACGAAGCGGGCCTTCGCCGGATCGTCGAAGATCGCGGCCGCGACCGCCCGGCAGAAATCGATGTCGAAGCCGACCCAATTGCCCTTGTCGTCGGGGCTCGAATAGCCGGGAACGCCCTGCGAGGTGCCGCAGACGACGGCGCCGCGCGCCTTGACGGTGTCGAGCGTGCCGGCAACCGCCGGGTTCGTCGCGGAAACGGTCAGGCCGAGGCCGAGCCCGAAAAGGCCGGCGAACGACGCAATTCGACCGTCAAAAAAATGCATCCACAATCCCCCAGACTTTTTCCCGAGCGCTCTTTCCGGCGCCTTCAGGCTTGGCGGAACGGCCGCCCATGGGCGGCCGTTCTCTGAGATCCGGTCAGCGGATCGGCGGCGCGTATTGCAGGCCGCCCTTGTTCCACAGCGCATTGATGCCGCGATCGATCTTCAGCGGCGAGCCCTGGCCGACATTGCGCTCGAAGACCTCGCCGTAATTGCCGACATGCTTGATGATCCGGTAGGCCCAGTCCTTGGTGAGGCCGAGCGCCTCGCCGAAAGCGCCTTCCGTGCCGAGCAGGCGCTTGATCTCCGGGTTTTCGGACTTCAGCATCTCGTCGACATTCGCCTTCGTCACGCCGAGTTCCTCGGCCGTGACCATGGCGTAGTGGGTCCAGGTGACGATGTCGAACCACTGGTCATCGCCCTGGCGGACGGCCGGGCCGAGCGGCTCCTTGGAGATGATCTCCGGCAGGATGATGTGATCGTCCGGCTTCGCCAGCTTCAGGCGCGTCGAATAGAGGCCCGAGGCGTCGGTCGTGTAGACGTCGCAGCGGCCCGCCTCATAGGCCTTTATGAGCTCGTCCTGGGTGACGACCGCGACGATCTCGTATTTCATCTTGTTGGCGCGGAAATAGTCCGCGAGGTTGAGCTCGGTCGTCGTGCCGGTCTGCGAGCACACCGAGGCGCCGTTCAGCTCCTTCGCGGTCTTCACGCCGAGCGACTTGCGGACCATGAAGCCCTGGCCGTCGAAATAGTTGATGGCCTGGAAGTTCATGCCAAGCGTCGTGTCGCGCGACAGCGACCAGGTCGTGTTGCGCGACAGGATGTCGATCTCGCCGGATTGCAGGGCCGTGAACCGGTCCTTGCTGGTCAGCGGCACGAACTTGACCTTCTGCGGATCGTTGAAGATCGCCGCCGCGATGCCGCGGCAGAGGTCGACGTCGATGCCGGTCCACACGCCCTTGTCGTCCGGGCTGGAGAAGCCGATCACGCCGGTCGAGACGCCGCACTGGACGGCGTTGCGGCCCTTGATCGTGTCGAGGGTGGCGGCCGAGGCCTGGGTGGCAGCCAGGCCGAATACTGCGGCGGCTGCGATGATGAGGCTACGCATAGTCTTCAAGCTCCCTTGCGAGCAGAATTCGGGGGACGGCGGTCAGCGGACCGGAGGCGCGTATTGCAGGCCGCCCTTGTTCCACAGGGCGTTCTGGCCGCGCGCGATGCCGAGCTTGGTCGTGACGCCGACATTGCGTTCGAACACCTCGCCGTAGTTGCCGACATGCTTGATGATCCGATAGGCCCAGTCCTTGGTGAGGCCGAGGCCTTCGCCATAGGCGCCCTCGGTGCCGAGCAGGCGCTTGACCTCCGGATTGTCGGATTTCAGCATCTGGTCGACATTGGCCTGCGTGATCTCGAGCTCCTCGGCGGTGATCAGCGCGAAGGTGGTCCACTTCACGATGTCGAGCCACTGGTCGTCATTGTGGCGCACCGCGGGGCCGAGCGGCTCCTTGGAGATGATCTCCGGGAGAACGATGTGATCGTCGGGCTTGGCGAGCTTCAGCCGCTCGGCATAGAGGCCCGAGGCGTCGGTCGTGAAGACGTCGCAGCGGCCGTTGTCATAGGCCTTGATCGTCTCGTCGTTGGTGGCGAAGGCGACGATCTCGTATTTCAGCTTCTGGGAGCGGAAATAGTCGGCGACGTTCAGCTCTGTGGTCGTGCCGGTCTGGGTGCAGACCGAGGCGCCGTTCAGCTCAAGGGCGGATTTCACCTTCAGCGATTTGCGGACCATGAAGCCCTGGCCGTCATAGTAGGTGACGCCCGCGAAGTTCAGCCCGAGCGAGGTGTCGCGCGAGATTGTCCAGGTGGTGTTGCGCGAGAGGACGTCGACCTCGCTCGATTGCAGCGCCGTGAACCGGTCCTTGGCGGTCAGCGGCACGAACTTGACCTTGGCGGGGTCGTTGAAGATCGCCGCCGCGATGGCCTTGCACACGTCGACGTCGAGGCCGGTCCACACGCCCTTGTCGTCCGGCGTGGAAAAGCCCGGCAGGCCTTGGCTCACGCCGCAGATCAGCGTGCCGCGCTGCTTGACGTTGTCGAGCGTGGCGGCATCGGCCGCGCCTGCCAGCATCGCGAACGCGCCGGCCACTCCCGCGATCAGCGCGGACCGTTTGGATCCTGTCATCGTCTATCCCCTGTATCTCTTCTTCGTTACCCGTGCGTGTCGGTCGTTTGCGTTTCTTGGCGGCTTGTCCGCCGCGCGACCGCAATCGACAGCGCGAACCCAGCAGCGGATGCGCGGCATTCAGGCGCCACGCTCCATCTGCCCACTCTCGCGGCACATGCTATGCAAGGTCAAGGGGTTGACGAGACGAATGGCTGTGCGTGAACTGCCGCAACCTCAACCATCCACGGCAAAACATGAGCAAGGCACCGACTGACCGGCCGCTCGCGCCGGCGACCCGCCTGGTGAGCGGCGGGCGCAAGCCCTTCGACCATTACGGCTTCGTCAACCCGCCTGTCTTCCACGGCTCGACGGTGCTCTCCGCGACCACCGAGGATTTCCTCAAGCATACCGGACGTTACGTATATGGGCGGCGCGGCAACCCGACCTCCGAGGCACTGGAGACGGCGCTCAACGAGATTTCGGGGGCGGCCGGCACGGTGCTGACCCCCTCCGGGCTCGCCGCCGTGACCACGGCGCTGCTCTCGGTCGTGAAGCCCGGCGATCACATCTTGATGACCGACAGCGTCTACAAGCCGACGCGGCATTTCTGCGACGTCTTCCTGAAGCGGATGGGCGTGGAGACTACTTATTACGATCCACTGATCGGCGCGGGCATCGCGGTGCTGCTGAAGCCGAACACGAGCGTCGTCTTCGTCGAATCGCCCGGTTCGCAGACCATGGAGATCCAGGACATTCCCGCGATCGCGGCCGAGGCGCACAAGGTCGGCGCCGCCGTGATGATCGACAACACTTGGGCGACCCCCTTGCTGTTCCGGGCCTTCGAGCATGGCTGCGACTTCGACATCCAGGCGGCGACGAAATACATCGTCGGCCATTCCGACGTGATGATCGGCACGGTCTCGGCCAATCCCACCTGGTGGCCGAAGCTGAAGGCGACGCATGGCGATCTCGGCCTGTGCGTCGGGCCGGACGATATCTATCTCGCGCTGCGCGGCCTGAGGACCATGGGCGTGCGGCTGAAGCAGCATCAGGAGAATGCCAAGATCGTCGCCGAATGGCTGCAGGCCCGGCCCGAGATCGAGCGGGTCCTCTACCCCGCCCTGCCCTCCGACCCCGGACATGCGCTGTGGAAGCGCGATTTCCTCGGCGCCTCGGGCCTCTTCTCGATGGTGTTCAAGCCGGTCTCCAACGCCGCCTTCGCGCGGATGGTCGACGGGCTCGAGTTCTTCGGGATCGGCGCGTCCTGGGGCGGCTTCGAGAGCCTGGCGCTGCCGTTCGACGCGTCGAGCTATCGCAGCGCGACGACCTGGAAGGTCGACGGGCCGACGCTCCGGCTGCATATCGGCCTGGAGGACCCGAAGGACCTGATCGAGGACCTCGCGCGCGGCTTCGAGCGCCTCGCCGGCCGATGATTCCTCGTGCCGCGCCGCTTGCCTGACGGCTTCCGACAGGACATAACGCAAGCGTCCTTGTCGGCGAGGATCGGGGTATAGCGCAGCCCGGTAGCGCGGGAGTTTTGGGTACTCCAGGTCGCAGGTTCGAATCCTGCTGCCCCGACCAGCCGCCGGCGGGCGCGGACGAGACGAGGGACGAGATGGTTGCGAAGATCTACCGGCCGGCCAAGACCGCCATGCAGTCGGGAATCGCGAAGACCAAGGACTGGCTCCTCGAATACGAGCCGGCGGAGGCGCGCCGTATCGAGCCGCTGATGGGCTATACGGGTTCCGGCGACATGACCAGCCAGCTCAAGCTGCGCTTCGCCACCAAGGAGGAGGCGATCGCCTATGCGGAGCGCGAGGGCATTGCCTATCGGGTCGCCCCGGAGAAATCGGCGAAGCGGCGGCAGATCTCCTACTCCGACAACTTCAAGGCCGGCCGCCTCGAACCCTGGACGCATTGAGCATCCGGACGGGACATTCGCACGAAGAGTGGCGATTCATTCGTCGCCGCGGATCCCAAGCCGGCCCCGTAGCTCAGCTGGATAGAGCAGCAGCCTTCTAAGCTGTTGGTCGCAGGTTCGAATCCTGCCGGGGTCGCCATTCCGATATAAATGCCGTAGGGCTCTATCCGGAGCAAAGACGCTCATTTCCAGGTGAAGCGGGATTGCTTATGCTGCCGTAGCGACAGGCGGGCGGCGTTCGCCCTTCCCGACGAAACTCGAGCGATGGCGATGCCGGTGATCGAAAGCTGGTCGACGGCGGACGTCCCCAGATCCGAGCGCTTCGCGTTGTGGCGCGAGGTGCGGGCGCGCAATCTTTTCGGCGTCACGGCGGAGCTCGATCGGCACGAGCGCGCCTCTTTCCAGGGCAGCTTCACGACCATGGCGGTCGGATCGGCCCGGATCCTCGAAGTCCACGCGACGCCGTATTTCGTCCGCCGAACGCAGGAAGATATACGCCTCTCGCCGGGCGATAGCCTTTGCCTCTACGCCCAGACCCTCGGCGGCGGGTGGTTCCAGACGCCGCGCGGGGATTTCGTCGTGCAGCCGGGCCGTCTCGCGATGAGCTACTCGGACGCGCCCTATGCGACGCGGCCGACCGAGCCGAACGGCTATCATTTCCAGATCGTCAAGATTCCGATCGCGGCCTGGGGCAGCCTCGGCGAGTGGCGCGGCACCGAGGCTCGCCTCGCGGTGAGCGGCACCGGGCTCGATGCGATGCTCGCCGCCTGTTTCGCCAGCTTCCTGAGCGAGGCCGCGAACCTTCAGGGTGCGGCCGCCGAGACGGCCGTCGAGACGCTCGTCACGCTGGCGCTCGGGGTGCGACGCGGATTGATCGCCGGCGAGCGCGGGCGGGCCGCGGTGCAGGAGGGGCGGCGGACGCAGGTCCTGCGCTTCATAGAGCGCCACTTCGCCGATCCGCGGCTGAGCGTTTCGACGATCGCGGCGGCGCTGCATCTTTCGGAACGCCAACTCCATCTTTTGTTCGAGCCGACCGGCATCAGCTTGTCGCGGCGGATCGCCCGCCGGCGGCTGGAGACGGCGCGGCGGCGCATCGAGCAGGGCATGGATCCGACCATTGCGGCGACGGCATTCGCCTGCGGCTTCGACAGCCTGGCGACCTTCTACCGCGCCTTCAAGGCCGTCTATGACACGGCGCCCGGCGACCTGCGCGGCAAGGAGTCCGTCGACTGAACGGCTTTGCGCGCATTGAGACGAGCGCTTGCGCGCGGCGGGAAGACGGAAGCGGCATCCGGCGGCAGGTTAACGCATCGGCAGACGCCGATGAGAGCCGGAAACGCTCTAGTCTTCAGCCCAGGATATGACGATGCGTCTCAAATCCGCCCTTGCCCTATCGCTGCTCGTCGGCGTCTCCGTCGCGACGCCCGCCCTCGCCGACCAATACGATGAGGCGTGGGTCAAGAAATGCGTTGCCGACAATAGCGACCAGAAGCAGACGCCGGAGGTGCTCACCACCTACTGCACCTGCATGAACAACAAGATGTCGTCGAACGAGACGCAGTCGATCACGGCCTGGGAAAAGACCCATCCGGCCGAACAGGAAGCCTGCTCGAAGGAGGCGGGCTGGAAGTCGGGCAACTGATCGCCCGGCCCCGCTCTCCCGGATCATTCAGCACCCCGCCCGGCGCGATACGGGATCGGCGGGACGCGGCGCGCGGCTTGCGCGACGCCCGGAGCGGCCGGCCATGCCGGCGCTCCGGGCTTGTGGCGCGGACAGGCCGGGTTCGGCGCGCCCTTTGGTTCCAGAACGAAGAAACGCGATCCGGCCGGCGTCGTCGGACTTCCAGCCCCTTGCCCAGGGACTGCGGATTGCGGTGCAATTGCCGCCATGACCTGGGCTCTCAACAAAATGCTCGGCGCGGCGCTCGCCGTCGTGGTCGCCGTGGTGGCTCTCTATCAAGCCGGCCGCCAGGTGGCGGAGATCCGGACTTTCCTCGACGAGGCGGCATTTGCCGATGGCACCGTCACCGCCATCGAAGCCGTCGGCCCCCGTCAGCGCAGCTAC
>JBDHTH010000035.1:0-12051 GCA_039808545.1 Phreatobacteraceae bacterium
AATCCGCCACGCCAGCTTCCTGGGGCTGCGCGAGGACAAGGAGGCGCAGGAAATCGTGCCGGAGAGCCCAGCCACCCCACCCGACGATGCGACTGACACGACTCCCTTCGGCGTGACCGTCACCCATCCCGAACGCGTGATCTATCCCAAGGACGGCACCACCAAGGGCGCGCTTGCGGCCTATTACGCGCGCCTGGCCGAGCCGATGCTGCAATGGCTGGCGGACCGCCCGGTCAGCCTCGTCCGCTGCCCGCAGGGCCGCGCCAAGCACTGCTTCTTCCAGAAGCACGATTCCGGCGCCTTCGGCGGCAAGGTCGATCACGTGCCCATCCGCGAGAAGAACGGCGACGTGGAGGACTACATCGTCGTCAACGTGTGAGAGATGGCCCGGCGACCATTGACGATCAGCGTCGGCATGCCGGGAAACGAGCCATCTTGGGCGCCAAGCGATGTAGCCCCAGCTACTTGCCGGCAGCGCGATGCGAGGTCATAGAGCGATGTCGCGGTTGACGTTCTTGTAGAGCAGATAGCAGGCGTCTCCATAGCCGGTCGGATAGAACTGCTGCGGGCAGTAGCCACCCATCCAGATGAAATCCTGCGCCCAGATCTCATGCCACTGCTCGCCGAGGAGGTAGAGCCCCTGTCCTTCGAGCATGTAAAGGCCGTGCTCCATGACATGGGTCTCGACCGCCGGAAAGCAGGCGCCCGGCTTGAACCACATCAGGTTCATTTCGAAGTCGAAGCGCATGTCGCCGTAAGGCAGCAGGAACTGGAAGCCGCGCCCTTCCATGCCGGTATGGTTCGTCATCGGCACGGCATCCTGGTGCGACAGGATCGGCTCCGGCACGGCCAGGCCGGGCGCTGGTTCGTAGCGCTTGCGCAGGGCGAGCACGCGCGCGGGCGCGCCGCTCTCGTTCCGCAGGGTGAACGCGGTCGCCGGCGGAAGATAGGCGAAGCCGCCGGCCGCAAGCGGCTTTGGCACGCCGCCGCCGATGCCGAACGCCACCTCGCCCGCCAGAACATAGAAAAAGTGCTGGACGCCCTCCTCCCCGAACGGAGCCGGCGTTCCGCCACCCGGAGCGATCTCGAGGACGTATTGCGCAAAGGCCGCCCCTAGGACCGGCGCCGCGAGCACGCGCACGATCGTGTCGCGATATTGCGGCAAACGGCTCACCAGCACGCCCTCCGGCGGCATGAAGGCGTAGTTGAACCGCACCACACCGCGATTATGGCCGATCGCTCCCGGCGGCACGTGGCCAATGGCGGCGGGAAACGCACGCTGGTTCATGGCTACTCTCCTTCAGCCGGCTGCAGGAAGTCCCGCCCGAGCCCAAGCGAAGGATCGGGCGGTTGAGCTCGACAATCGAAACGAACTGGCATGACCAGTCAGGGTGGACGTGCCATTGTGCAATCCGCACGCTCGGCGCGCATTAAATATATCGCGTAAACGACGACTTTCGCCGCAGAAGACAGCCTCGACCGGCGAAGTCGATTGGTTGATCACACCGCATTGCACGTTGCGAAATTGGGCGTGAGCCGAAGAAGCGCCTTCGGGCCGGTCGGCAGCCATCCGGCTGAAGGGCTTCATCCTCTGCGCCGGACCGCAATCGCAAGCGGAATGATAGATTGTCCGCCGAACTGTCCGGCAGCCTCGCCGTTGCGGTGAATCAGGCCGCAACCCTCGCGGGCAGGCGGGCGACATAGGCGCCGTGCCCCTCCGTGCCTTCCGCTATCGCGCCGTCACGCAGCACGAAACGTCCGCGCACGGCGGCGTGCACGACGCGTGCGCGAAACGCCCAACCCTCATAGATCGAATAACCGGCGCTCGACACCACGTCCTCGCGCCGGAGGGTCCAGCGCGCGTCGAGATCCACGAAGGCGAGATCGGCATCGAGGCCGGGTGCGATCGCGCCCTTGCGGTGGGAGAGCCCCATCAGACGGGCCGGGTTGGCGGCGGTCAGCGCCGCGATGCGCTCGAGCGAAATCCCGCGTTTGGCGTAGCCTTCGGTGAGGAGGATCGGCAGCAGCGTCTCCATCCCCGGGCAGCCCGGGGAGGCCGCCCAGATGCCTCCCTGCTTGGACGAGAGATCGCGATGCACGTGATCGGTGCCGATCGTGTCGACATCCCCCCTGGCGATCGCCGCCCACAGGGCGTCCCGGTCGCTCGCCGCGCGCAGCGGCGGGTTGATCTTGCCGATATCGCCGCGCTCCCAGCCGATATCGTGCGTCAGGTAATGCGGGCAGGTCTCGATGAACACCTCCGCGCCGGCCTGCCGATGGCGGAGCGCCGCCGCGAGAGGCTCGGCGGCCGAGACATGCACGACATAGAGGCGCGAGCCGGCGCTATGGGCGACATAGGCGGCGCGCTGCACGGCGTCGGCCTCGACGAAGGGCGGGCGCGAGGCGTTCCAGGCCGCGAGCCCGCCCTTGCCGTCCGGATCGGCGGCCTTCAGCCGGTCGCGCAGCACCCAGGCGATCTCGATCGTCTCCGGATGCGGGCAGACGGTACCGCCTTTCGCGGCCGCCGCCTCGCAGAGGCGGAACAGGAAGCCGTCATCGATATCCGGCAGGCCGAGGCGCGCGCCCTCGCCGCCGCGATTGTTCATGAAGATCTTGAAGCTCGGAACGCCGTACTCGTCGACATAGGACGGCACTCCGGCGAGCTGCTCCTCGGTCGCGATGATGAAGTGATAGCCGAAATCGATGCGCGACCCGGCCTCGGTGACGGCACGCACCTCCGGAAAGACACGGTCATAGGGCTCCGACGCCATCAGGTAGGGAATGAAGCAGGTGACGCCGCCCCTCACCGCGCCGGCGGTCTCGCGTGCCGCATCCTCCGGGACGCGGGGCCGGCTGATGTCCTTGCCGTGGCCGAGATGCAGATGCGGATCGATCGCGCCCGGCATGATGACGAGCCCGGCCGCCGACATGGTCTCGGCCGCGTCGCAGCCCGCGCCGGGCGCGAGGATCCCGGCGATCCTGCCATCCTGCACGGCGATGTCGCAGCGGCTGCGGCCGCGGCCGGGAAGGACCGCCTCGCCGCCGCGTATCACCAGATCGTAAGCCGCCATCCTTCCCTCCTGCCTCCTACGTCGCCGTCACGCGCCGCAGCGCCGCGATCAGGCCGGACAGGCTCGTCGCATCGCCTCCCCCGCCCAGCGCGTTGATCTCGCCTTCGAGGCCCGCCGTCCCCGAAGCCCCGAGCGCGAGAGAGGCGTTGGCGCGGAATTTCGCACGGATTTCCGCCTCTCCGGCCGGTCGGCTCGCATTGCCATAGACGTCTTCGATGCGGATCGCGCGCGTCGTACCGTCGGCGAGCGTGCAGACGATCTCGGCATCGAACTGTTCCGGAAAGCGGCTGCCTTCAAGCGTCTCCCAGCGCATCCGGCGCGCGAGGTCGAGGACGGCCGGCGTGAAGGGCTTCTCGAAGGTATCGAGGTCGACGCGCCCGTCGACGAAGCGCGCCGCGACCGCGACCGGCAGGCTCCAGCGCGCCGCATGCGGCGTCGGCGGCGCAAGCTTGTCCTCCCAGGGATCGCAGATCACCGGCGCCGCGCCCTCGGGGACGCGGCAGAGGAGCACCGCGATCGTATCCGCCGATACGCCCTCCTCGGCAAGGCGGCCGGCCGCCTCCACGAAAGGATGGATATAGTGGCAGCAAGGATAGAACTTGAACGCCGCCGCCGGCAGATGCCAGGCGCGGCCGAGATCCTCCACCATCGCGTTGAAGCCGGGCGGCGTCCCGGTGCCGTCCGTGAACATCCGGAACAGCCCGTAGCGCCCCTCGATCGCCGTCTCCGGGCCGCTCATGCCATGCGCCGCCATCGCGGCCGCGATGATGCCGGCATGCGCCGCCCAGCCCGGATGCAGGGATTTCACCGACGAGCCGTTCGACAGGAACTCGAACACGCCCGAGGACTGGCTGAGCGCGATGCCCATCGCCGCGACCATGCGGTCCTCGTCGAGACCGGAGAGCGCCGCCGCGATCCATGCGCCGGCGAGCGGCGCGACCGCCGAGGTCGTATGGAAGCCGCGCCGCTGGAAGCCGCCGGGCGCCGCCAGCCCGAAGCGGATGAGCAGCTCCCAGCCGAGCGCATAGGCCTTCAGCAGCGCCTCGGGCGTCGCATCCGATGCTTCCGCCGCCGCGAGCGAGACAGCCGCGAGCACGGCTCCGCCATGGATGATGGAGGCGGTGTGCGTATCGTCGTATTCGAGGCTGTGGATCAGCCCGCCATTGACCAGCGCCGCCTCCTGGGGCGCGAAGCCGCCGCCCATGCCGAAGATGCTGGCGCCCACGCCCGGCGCGGCCGCGAGCGTGCCGGCATAGCCGCGATACGCCGCGCCGACCGCACCGCGGGAAGCCGCGAGGCCGACGCCGACCGCATCGAGGAAGTGCAGCCGCGCCGCCCGCGCCACCTCTTCCGGCAGGGGCGCCGCCATCGCGGCATTCAGACGGCCGACGATACGGCGGGTGAGCATCACATATCCGCCTTCAGCTCGGCGGCGGCGGCGAGCGCCGCCAGGCGACCGAGCGCGATCGCGGTCAGCAGCCCGTTGCCGGATGCATATCCGCGCGCGCCGGCCTTGCCCGAGATGCCGGCGGCCGCGCCGCCGCCCGCAAAGAGATTGGGGATCGGCCTGCCGTCGGCGCGCATCACCCGCGCGTCGCGGTCGATCCTGAGGCCGCCCTGCGTATGGAACAGACCCGGCACCGTGCGGCAGCCATAGAAGGGCCCCTTCATCGGCGCGAGCCCGAAATCGCGCCGGCCGTGCGCATCGGCTTGCCTGCCCTGCGCGGCGGCGTCATAGGCCGCGATCTCCGCCTCGAGCGTCGCCGGGTCGAGCCCGAAGGCCATTGCCAGGTCGGCGACTGTCTCGCCCTTCTTGATCCCGCCGAACTCCCAGAGCTCGCGGAACTCCTCCTCGAGGCAGGCGATCTCGAACATGCGCTGGTCGAAGACGACGAAGGCATGGTCGCCCTGGGCCAGCACGATCTTCGCGAAGCCGGAATAGCCGATGCTCTCGTCGCCGAAACGGCGCGCATCGTCGTCCACCATCACGCCGCCCTTCTCCACCGTCGTCCAGGAGACGAGGCCGCCATGCGTTTCGGAGACGGCTGCGAACCCCTGATAGGCCGCCATATTGGCGAGGCCGGCACCGAGCCGCTCGCCCCATGTCACCGCCTCGCCGGTCGAGCCGCGCGCGCCGAAATACTGTGCGCCGGCGATCTCCGGGCAGAAGCGCGCGACAAGCGCCCGGTTGCCCGCAAAGCCATTGAGCGCGAGTATGACCTTGCCGGCGATGATCGTCTCGGTGCCCTGCCCGCTATCGACCTCGGCGCCGATAACCTTGCCGTCCTTCTCGATCAGCGCGACGGCGGCATTGCCGACCGCGAGCGGAACGTCGCGGGCGGCCGCGGCGGCGAGGAGGTCGTCGACGAGATCCTGCCCCTTGCGCGAGATCGGCGCATGCAGCCGCTCCACCGAATGGCCGATATGCTTGTAGGCGGTAACGAGCTCGATGCGCGCCTTCACGGTGTCGACCAGCCACTCGACCGTCTCGGCCGAGACCTCGGCCATGCGCCGCACGAGCTCCGGGGCCTCCGTCTCGCCCGCGATGCCCATCAGGTCGCGGACCATGGCCTCGGGCGAGTCCTCGATCCCCGCCGCCTTCTGGAAGCGGCTGCCCGCGGCCGGCACGGAGCCGGTCGAGAGCGAGGAATTCCCGCCCGGCCGGTCCAGCTTCTCGATGATCGCGACGCTCGCGCCGGCATCCGCTCCGGCGATGGCCGCCGCCAGCCCGCAGGCGCCCGCTCCGATGACCAGGATATCGACGTCGCGCTCACTCATCTCTCACGAAATCCCATATTTCCGCAGCCTCTCAAGCCGTCAGGCGCATCACCGTCTCGCGCCAGCTTTCCGGGCCGCCACCGGCGACGAGGTCGCGCAGCACCGCGCCGGCGGAGGGGAAATCCGGCCGCGCCAGCGTGTCGAACTTCACGAGCAGCTCGTCCTCCCCGAAGGGCTGGTCGGCGCCGCCGCGTGCATTCTCGCACTCCGCCGTCCAGCGGCTGCCATCCGCGAAGATCCAGTGGACACGGCCCGGCCTGTCCTTCGGCCATTCCCCGATCTCGGGGTGGCGGGTCATCGACACCTTGCGGCGCAGCACCGCGAATTCCTCGTCCGCGAGCGTCGCGCTCTCGAAGCCCTCGGCGCCGGCCGTGCCGAGCAGCGCGACCGAGGCCATGGTGTGCGGCAGCGAGAATTTCGCGGCGAGCACGGTCGCCGGCTCGACATCGGTCAGCGCGAGGCCGAGATCATGCGTCTCGACCTCGATGCGCGCCGGCGGCGCCCGGCGCTCCGCCTTCGCCCGGCCGGCGAGGGCAAGCGCCGCCTCGGCCGCCGAATGCATGTACTGGCAGCACGCGAACATCTTGTGATAGCCGCGCGAGATCGACCATGCCTCGCCGAGCCCCCGGTCGAGCTCGCCCGGCTCCACCCGCGCGGCGGCGAAGCAACCGGCATAGACATCGGTCAGCGCCGTCTCGAGGCCGGCGATGCCGAGCGGCGCCATGTCGGCGGCACGGAAGCCCGCGACCGCGCCGATGCTGGTCCACATGTTGCGGACGAGCGCGCCCTTCGTGGCGTGATTGAACGGCCCCGGCGCGACCATCGTGGCGGCCGCCGTCACCGCATCTCGGAATGTCGGCGCATCGTAGCGGCGCAGCGCCGCCAGGGCGGCGGCCGCGCCGATGGCGTTGAAGCCGCCATGCGGATGCACCGTGAGGCGGCGGAACGGGAAGCAGAGCGCGATGCGCGTCGAAACTTCGTAGGAAACCGCGAGCGCCGTCAGCACGTCCTCGGTCGCCGCACCCGTCGCCTCGGCCTCGGCGAGCAGCGCCGGCACCGCATAGGCGCCGGCATGGCACGGGATCGGGCGGAAGCCCTCGTCGAGCTCGGCCCAGGTGATCGCCATGCCGTTGGCCGACGCCGCCGCGACACGCGACGCGCGCGGATGGCCGGAGCGGAAGACGGTGGCCTCCGCCGGCCCGCTTTCGCGCAGGATGATCTCCTGCCCGGCCGCGACCTGCGGCTCGCGCGAGGCGACCGTGATCGCCGCGACGTCGTCGGAGAGGACGAGAGCTGCCCTGCGGCGCACGGCCGGCGGCAGCGGCTTGCCGGCGGCGCCGGCGGCCCAGGCGCAGAGACGGTCGAGGCGTGCGGCCACGTCGGCCGCGACCGCTGCACCGTCGGCGGCCGGAAGCGGATCTTGCGTCATCAGAACCATTTCCAAAGGTCCTTGTTGTTCTCGAGCTCCTTCGCCTTGCCGTCGAAGACGACGCGGCCGGCCTTGATGATCACGGCCCGGTCGACGATCTTCAGCGTCGCCGGCACGTTCTGCTCGACGATCACGAGGCCGGTGCCGGTCGTCTCGTTGACCTTCCTCAGGCTCGCCATCACGTTGCGCACGATGACGGGCGCGAGGCCCGTCGAGGGCTCGTCGAGCAGCAGCCAGCGCGGCTTGGTCATCAGCGCCATGCCGAGCGCGAGCATCTGCTGCTCGCCGCCGCTGAGCGAACCGGCATTCTGCGAGCGGCGCTCCTTCAGCACCGGGAACATCTCGAAGACGCGGCCCGACATGCTCTGGTCGAACAGCAGCCCCGAGATGGCGAGGTTCTGCTCGACCGAGAGGTTCGGGAACACGTTGTGCCCCTGCGGCACCAGCGCCAGCCCGTTGCGGACATTCTCCGGCACGCTCTGCGGCAGCGGCTTGCCTTCGTCCGAGATCGAGCCCTCGGCCGGGGCGATCGCGCCGACGAGGCAGCGCAGCAGCGTCGTCTTGCCGGCGCCGTTGTGACCGAAGACGCCGATGCGGCCGCCGCTCTCGAATTCGAGGTCGATGTCGGCGAGCGCGGTCATCGAGCCGTATCTGGCGGTCAGTTTGCTGGTGGCGAGCATCGTGCCTCAGGTCCCGAAATAGAGCTCGGTCAGACGGGGATCGGAGATCAGCCCCTCGACGGTGCCGCGCGCCAGGATCCTGCCCGAGAACATGAACACGCCTTCGTCGCAGAGGTCGCGGATGAAGGCGACGTTGTGCTCGACCACGCCGACCGCGACGCCGGCGGCGGCCGCCTCGCGGACGACCTTCTGCATGGTCGCGTAGGACTGGCCCTCGACGCCGGCCATAGGCTCGTCGAGCAAGAGGCAGCTCGCATCGTTCATCATCGCGCGGGCGACGCCGACGAGCTTCTGCCGGCCATAGGGCAGGTCCGACAACGTCTTGTCGGCGGTGTCCTCGAGGCCGCAGCGGGCGAGGATGTCGCGCGCCTTCTCGGCATTGCGGCGCGCCGCCGCGTTGGTGCTGCCGACCGAGAACAGAACCCGCGCGAGGTTCTCCCCCGGATAGTCGCGGGCGCCGACGATGAGATTGTCGAGCACGGTCAGCGAGGACATCAGGCGGATATGCTGCCAAGTCCGCGACAGGCCGAGCCGGGCGCGCTCGTATGGTTTCATGCCGTCGAGCACCTGGCCGTTCAGCCTGACGGTGCCGGAATCCGGCTTGACGATGCCGCAGACGAGGTTGAACAGCGAGGTCTTGCCGGCGCCGTTCGGGCCGATCAAGCCCAGAACCTTGCCTCCGCTCAACGCCAGGGTCACGTCGTGAGCGACACGGATGCCGCCGAAGCTCTTGTTGACGCCGTCGATCTCAAGCACCGCGGACATGCGTGCCTCCCGACGCGGGCGCATCCTGCAGCGCACCTTTCCAGACCGGGTCCATGCGGACGATGCCGCGCGGCCTGAAGAACATGAACCCCAGCACCAATCCGGTGAAGAGGATGCCCTGGAGCGGTCCGAGCACGCTCGGCGGCAGGTTCAGGAAGGTAATGGCCTGCGGCAGGATCTGCAGCAGGACCGCCCCGACCACCGGCCCGAGCGAGGTGCGCATGCCGCCGACGACGACCATGGTCAGCAGCGCCGCAGACTGGAGCACGTCGAACTGGTCCGGCTCCATGAAGCGGAAGAAATGCGCGTAGAGCGCGCCGGCAAAGCCGGCGATCGCCGAGGCGAGCCCGATCACCCAGAGCTTCACCCACATCGGATTGCGGCCGAGGGAGGCGAAGGCGAGCTCATCGTCGCGCATCGCGCTCATCGCGCGGCCGTAGTCGCTGCGCGTGATGTAGCGCAGCACCAGCACGACCGCGATGGCGCAGGCCCAGACGACGGCGGCGTAGCCGCCATTGCCGATCTGCGGCACCAGGAAGGAAGGAATGCCGGAGAGGCCGCCGGCGCCGCCGGTGATCGCGAGGTTCTTCAGCAGCTCGATCAGGCCGAGCTGGAAGCCGATCGATGCGATCATCAGATAGTCGCCGGAAACGCGCAGCGCCGGCAGCGAGATGATGACGGAGACGAGAAAGGTCACCACGACGGCAAGCAGCATCGCGAGCGGGATCGGCACGCCGTATCTCAATGCCGCGATCGCCGAGACATAGGCGCCCGTGGCGAAGAAGGCGGGATGCGCGATCGAGATCAGCCCGGCCTCGCCGATGACGAAGTTGAAGCTCGAGGCGAGGATCACGTAGATCCCGAGCGAGATCATGACAATGTATAGGTATTCCATCCGTAGGCCTCACTCGGCGCGGGTGGAGGGGGGCGCGGAAGGGGTCTCTTCCGCGAGGCTGATCTCGCGCGTCTTGGTTTCGAAGCGCGTCCCGAATTTCGGCATCCTCAGGCCGCCGGGCAGGAAGATGATCGTCGCGAACAGGATCGCGTAGACGAGGAAGGCCTGCCATTCCGAGGAGATGAAGAGGATGCTCGCATTCTGGATGACGGCAAGGCCGACGGCCGCAATCAGCGCGCCGAACAGATTGCCGATGCCGCCGATGATCGTCGCGACGGTAGCGAAGAGCATCAGGTCGAGCGAGGTGCGCGGCTGCACCTGGGCCCGCATCCCGTAGAGGAACATGCCGATGGCCGCGAGCGCTCCGGCGATCAGGATGGTGAGCAGGTAGACCTTGCGTTTCTCGATGCCGTAGAGCTCTGCGAGATCGGGGTTGTCGGAGACCGCGACCATGAACTGCCCCCAGCGGCTGAAGCGCAGGAAGGCGAACAGGATGGCGGCCGAGCCGAAGGCGACGACGAGGGCGGGGATGTCCCATCCGCTGATCGCGATCGGGCCGACCAGGGTGACGGGCCAGAACATCGACTGGAAGATGGTGTGGGACCATGTCCCGAAGGCGAGCGAGATCAGATAGACCGTGAGCTGCGACACCATGAAGGTGAAGATGAACACGAACAGCATCTCGACCTTGCGCTCGCGCAGGATCGAGAAGCCGAACACCTCGATGAACCAGGAGAGCACCAGCGCCGCCACGAGCGCCAGCGGCAGGGCGATGAAGGCCGGCCAGTCAAGGAGCTGAACGCAGCCATAGGCCGTGTAGAAGGCCACGCTCATCACGGCCGCTTGCGTGAAGTTGAAGACCTTGTTGACCTTCAGCGCCAGTGCGAAAGAGAGCGCAAAGAGCACGTAGTAGCTGGACGTCGCGACCGACGTCCAGAGGATCTGCATGATGGTGGCCAAGTCGAACATGACTTGCCTTTCTGCGACGGCGCTAAGGGATACTGCGGCGGAACGGCTCAGGTGCCGATTGTGGTGATCCGCTCCCACTTGCCGCCCTTCACCTGCATCAAATCGACCGGCTTCTTCACGGTGTGGTCCGGAAGGATGTCGACCTGGCCGGTGAGCGGCAGATGGAAGGTCTTGATGTCGAGCATCGCCTGCCGCATCGAGGTGCCGGTGATCGCCGTGCCGTCCTTGTCGAGCTTCTCGAAGATCTTCGCGACGAGATAGGGAGCGTCGTAGAGATACTGCGTGTAGGGCAGGCCGTTCGGCTCTCGCCCCTTCTCCTTGACCCAGCGCTGCACGTATTTGGCGACGTCGGCGGAAACTTCCGGGCTCGGCGCAAGGCTGGTCACCACGACCCCCTCGGCCGCGGCGCCGAGCGACTGGATGAACTTTGGATGGAAGATCGCCGAATAGGAGGAGATTGTCTGCTTGATGCCGAGCTGGCGCATCTGCGCGATGATCTGCGGCGTGTCGGAGACCTGGCCCTGGATATGGATCATGTCAGCGCCCGAGGCGCGCGCCTTCAGGATCGGGCCGGTGAAATCGGTCGCCTTCGGATCGAAGGCCTCGTAGGCCACGATCTTGCCGCCCATCGCGGTAAAGGCATCGCGGTAGATCTCCGCCGCGCTGATGCCGGTCTCGTTGTTCACGTAGAGAACGCCGGCCGTCTTCTTGCCCTCGCCATACATGTATTTCAGCAGGGCGATCAGGTCGACATCGGCGAGCGGGTAGGAGGTGTAGACATAGTCGCCGAGCTTGGAGATCGAGGGCGCGTTGGCGCCGACCACGATCTGCAGCGTCTTGCTGTCATTGGCGAGCGGCGCGGCCGCCTTCACCACCGCGCTCCACGCCGTGATGTAAACCGGCACCTTGTCGACGTTGATCAGGCGGTTCATGGCCTGGATGCCGACATTGGGGTCGGCCTGCGTGTCGAGCACGATCATGTCGAGCTTCTTGCCGTTCACGCCGCCGGCGGCGTTGATGTCCGCGACCCCCCATTGCGCGGCCTGGATCTGGTCAGCGCCGTAGAGGGCCTGCGGCCCGGTCAGCGGCATGGCGAGGCCGAAGCGGAAGGTTCCGGCCTGCGCGCCGGCCTGTCCGCCGCCCATCGCCATCGTCGCGCCGAATGCCGCACCGGCCGAGAGGATCTGGCGGCGGTTCAACCTGCTGAAAGTGACCATCTGACTGCTCCCCGTTCCTTGATAAGTCGTTCGTCGCCCGTCCAACTGACCCTCGGGGCCAGGCACTAGGTCGCGGCCAATGCCGCGAGGCATTCATCGGTCGTCAGCACGTCCGCGTATTTCTCGGCCATGTCGAAAAGATTGACGGCATGCGATACCCGGCTGCGGTCATAGACCGCGTCGCTCGGCACGCAGACCCGGAAGTTCAGGGCAAAGGCATCGACCACCGAGCCGCGCACGCAGCCGC
>JBDHTH010000036.1:0-12030 GCA_039808545.1 Phreatobacteraceae bacterium
ATCCAGCGCGAGGTCGGGCGCGATCTTCAAGAGCACCGGCGTGCGCCGGCCCGCGCCGGCCGCGAGGTCGCGCGCCTCGATGGCGCGGGCGAGCAATTCGTCGAGCGCGGCCGCCGCCTGGAGGTCGCGCAGGCCAGGCGTGTTGGGCGAGGAGACGTTGATCGTCAGGTAGTCGGCGAGCGGCGCGAAGATCTCGACGCCCGCCACATAGTCGGCGACGCGGTCGGCCGCATCCTTGTTGGCGCCGATATTGACGCCGACGATGCCGGCGCGGCGGCGGGCCGCGAGGCGGGCGCGGGCATCGGCATGGCCGCGATTGTTGAAGCCGAGGCGATTGACCAGCGCCTCGTCCTGATAGAGGCGGAAGAGGCGCGGCTTCGGATTGCCCTCCTGCGGCTTCGGCGTCAGCGTGCCGACCTCGGCGAAGCCGAAGCCGAGCCGGATCAGCGCGTCCGGCACCTCGGCGTTCTTGTCGAAGCCCGCCGCCATGCCGACCGGGTTGGCGAATTTCAGCCCGAACGCCTCCACGCCGAGGCGCGGGTCATCGGCCTCGGCCCGGCCGAGCGGCACGCGCTTCAGCGCCTCGATGGTGGTGCGATGCGCCGTCTCGGGATCGAGCGCGAGCAGCGCCGGGCGCGCCGCTGCCGCGAGAAGGCCGATCACGGGATGGCGTCCGGGAAGACGTGACGGCCCTCGACATCGACCTCCAGGGGCTCGACCGATGTCACGGCCGCGAGCGGCAGGTCGCCGTAGAGATGCGGGAACAGCGCGCCGCCGCGCGCCGGCTCCCATTTCAGCGCGGCGCCGAGCGGCTCCGCCGCGACGCCGACGAGGCAGAGGCCGACCAACCCAGCGAAATATTTCGCGGCGGTCTCGCGCACCTGGTCGGCGGCCGAGAAGTGGATGAAGCCGTCGGCATGGTCGACCGGCGCGCCGCGATAGACGCCCTCGGCCGTGGCCCTGTTCCAGTCCGCGTTGGACATGATCTTGTAGATGGTCGGCAAGGGAGGTCCTGTGGCCTATTTGGGAAGCTGGCGTGCGTCGCGCAGCGGGAAGGCGATGGGCTCCCTCATCCGCCATGCGCCGTCGACGAACTCGAATTCCTCCTTTTGGGTGTCCGGCTCGCCGGTCGCAAGCTGAATCTTGATCGCATCATAGGCCTTCTGCACGGCCGGGTCCTTGGCCCAGTCGGCGATGTCGACCAGCCGGTGGCGGAAGGTGATGCGCGCCTTGCGCGTGTCGAGGCTCGGCGTGTCGTCGTCCAGCAGCGGATCGATGTCGGCCTTGACGATCGCGGTGATCTCGCGGCGCGCGAAGCAGAGCCCCGTCATCTTCGACGTCCTGCCGACCGGAATGGTGCGCACGAAGCGGCGGCCCTTGTCGGTGAAGTCGAAGCGGCGGCGCTGCGGCGTCTCCCCGGCGGTTTCGGCAATCAACCCATGCGCGACGAGCGTGCGCAGATTGCCGATATACCAGTCATTATCGGTCTCCCACGGCATGGAGCGGAAGGCGACGCAGACCGTGTCGACATCGAAATGCTTCTGCAGGAGGGCGCGGAAATCGGTGGAATCGGCGCTGGCCGGAGCAACGGCGAGCCAGGCGGCCGCCATGATGGCGGCGGGACGAAGAATGGCGATCTGGAAAGATTTCATGTCCTGGAATTCCTGACGAGAAAAGGCGTTTGGTCGAAGCTCGGGCGACCCGAGACCGTCGAAAGGTCTTGACCCTTCGCGCATGCTCCGCGAAGAGCATGGACGCTTTCGGAGCGGCCGAAGACTAAATGCTCGCGCTGGAGGCGAGCAAGCTCTGGAGAATACAGCCGGCGCGCGTCTTGCGCGCGTCGAACACCATGGACAGCCTGCATTTGCAGGGTATAATTCCTATTCTTGCTGCGATCCGCAGGGTATCCCGTCATGCTCACACATGCCCAGATCTGGTCGGCCATCGATAGTCTGGCGGCGCGTTACGGCTATTCGGCCTCGGGCCTCGCGCGCCGCGCCGGGCTCGACCCCACGACCTTCAACAAGTCGAAGCGGACCGGGCCGGACGGCCGGATGCGCTGGCCCTCGACGGAATCGATCGCCAAGATCCTGGAGGCGACCGGCGCCTCGATCGACGAGTTCATGGACCTGATGGCGAGCGGCAGCCGGCCGACCCGGCGCGTGCCGCTGATCGGCCTCGCGCAGGCCGGCAAGGGCGGCTTCTTCGACGATGGCGGCTTTCCGGTCGGCGGCGGCTGGGACGAGATCGCCTTCGCGGAGATCGACGACGACCACGCCTATGCGCTGGAGGTCTCGGGCAACTCGATGCTGCCGGCCTACCGGGACGGCGACCTCATCATCGTCTCGCCCTCCGCGCCGGTGCGGCGCGGCGACCGCGTCGTCGTCAAGACGATCGACGGCGAGGTGATGGCGAAGGAGCTCAGGCGCAAGACCACCAAGGCGGTGGAGCTGCGCTCGCTCAACCCCGAGCACGAGGACCTGATCTACGAGGCTTCGGACATCGAGTGGATCTCGCGGATCGCGTGGGTGAGCCAGTAGATCCGGGTCAGCCAGTAGGTCATTCGGCGGCGGGGCGCGGCTTCGGCCGCATGAGGCCGCCGGCCTCGACCAGCAGCATCGCGCCGGCGCCGATCCCGCCCGCCAGGAGCGGGGCGAGGACGGGCGCGACGAAGCCGTGCGACATGCCGGTAATCCTGACCAGCCCGAGCGGATCGGCGACATGGAACGCGAACAGCACCAGGAAGGCGGCGCCGCCGGCCGCCAGCGCGACGGCCAGCGCCCGGCCGATGCCGGGGAAGAGAAGCTTGGCGAGCGCGGCGGGCGCCAGCGTCGCGGTCGAGAGCGCCAGGGCGAGGATCGTCAGGTCGGCGGCCGAGACCGCGATCCTTTCGCCGAAATAGAGCGCCAGCGCAGCCGCGAGCACTGCGAGGCGCGTGACCGCCACGATCCGCACGCGCGGCGCATGGCGCTCCGCGAGGCCCGCATAGAGGTCGCGGCCAGCCGCGAGGCCGATCGACAGCAGCAGGCGGATCAGCGCCGCGAGCGCCAGCGCGACGGCGCCGAGCGCGCCGCCGACCGCGACGATCACCGGCCAGCCCAGCAGCACCGGCCCGGCGAAGGGCGCGAGCGGACGCGCGACCGCGATATCGGCCGCCTCGAGCGTCGCGCGCTGGCCGCAGGCGAGGAGCAGCGCATCGACGCCCTGCGGCAGCGCGCCGCAGAGCCGCAGCGCCCCGAACTGCACCGCCGCCAGCGGCCAGCTCGCGGCCTCGACCGCCCGGCCGGGCAGGCCGCGCAGCGCGAGCAGCATGGCGCCGGCCAGGAGCACGAGCCCGGCGACGAGCACGAGGGCGGCGCCGGACGGCCAGAGGAGCGCGCGCCATTCGATCGCCGCGAGGGACAGCGCCGGCGTGTCGGCGCGCCGGGCCGGCGGCTCTGGCGCCGTTGCCAGCATGGCGCCCGCGACGCCGAAGCCGGCGATCAGCGCCAGCGCGATATCGGTGACGACGCCGCTCGCCGCGTAGCCGGCCCAGCCCGGCGCGCGCATGCCGGGAACGACCGCGCTCGCGAGATCCGGCAAGGCCGGCAGGCCGGCCACGGGCTGGCCGCCGATGAGGAGAAGCACGGCCGGCACCGCGATCAGGCCTACTGCTAGGACCACCAGCACGGGCTCCAGCCGCGCCGCGCCGCCGCGCCCGCCGAGCAGCACGACGCAGCCGGCCGCCGCGAGCGTCAGCGGGATCGCGATATGGGCCGGCATCGCGAAGACCATCGGCGCGAAGGTCGCGACCGAGCGCAGATGCGCCAGCGCCAGCAGGAAGGCGACCGCCACGAGCAGGGCCGCGATGGCGGGCGGGCATCGCCCCGCCGCGGCGCGGCCCGCGCCGGCCGGTTCCGGACGAAGCAGCAGCGCGGCCAGCAGACCCGCAAGGGCGCCGAACGCCAGGCCGAGCGCGGCCGGCGCGGCGGTCATCAGCCCCTCGGCGAAAACCGCCAGCGGCAACGCCGCGAAGAGCGGCATCGCGCGCGCCAATCCGGACTCGATGGCGCTGCGGCGGCCGGGCGCATCGAGGAACGGCTCGGGATCGAGCGTCCGGCTGCGCCAGGCGAGCACCGGCAGCAGCGCGGCGGCGCCCGCGAACAGGACGATCGCGAGGCTCGCGGCCGGCAGCCCGACGCGCTCCGCCACCGCGAACAGCGCGAGGATCGCGGCGACCGACGCGGCCGTGATCGCGAGATGCGGCGGAACGCGCCGTACCGTGTTGTTCAACGCCATGAGACCCGATGCGGAACCGACCAGGGATTGCAGGAACGATAGCATGCCGGCTCGGCCCGGCCTTGGCCAGTTCTTCCGCTCAATTCCTGGCCAAATCCCGGCCAATCCGGCGCTTTCGGCCCGGTTTTGCCGCATTTGGTGCCGGCGATGCTTGCAGGCTGGCCCGCAATGGTGAAAATCGCGTCGGAGCGCGGTTCATTCCACGTCGCGGAGCAATGCATGGCCCGTCCCCAGCAACATCGCATCCTGATCGTCGACGATCATCCGCTGTTCCGCGACGCGCTGAAGACGGCGCTGTCGGGCCAGTTCGACGATGTCGCGATCCTGGAGGCGGGGTCGCTGGAGGAAGCCAACCAGGCGCTCGAAGCCCAGGACGAGGTCGACCTGGTGCTGCTCGATCTCGCGATGCCGGGCGTGCGCGGCTTTTCGGGCCTGATGTATCTGCGTTCGCAGTTTCCGCAGGCGCCGGTCGTCGTCGTCTCGGCGAGCGAGGATGCCGACACGATCCGCCGCGCCATGGAGTTCGGCGCCTCCGGCTTCATCCCGAAGACGACAGACCTGGAGACGATGCGCGGCGCCATCCGCGCCATCATCGAGGGCGGGAGCTGGACGCCGCCCGGCATCGCGCTCGACGCGGTCGACGAATCGTCGCGCCGCCTCGCCAAGAAGCTCGCGAGCCTGACGCCGCAGCAGATGCGCGTGCTGATGATGCTGTCGGAGGGGCTGCTCAACAAGCAGATCGCCTTCGCGCTGCAGGTCTCGGAAGCGACCGTGAAGGCGCATGTCTCGGCGATCCTGCAGAAGCTCGACGTCGATTCGCGCACGCAGGCCGTGATCGCGGCCTCCAAGATCGAGATGCCGCTCACCTACCAGTAGTTCAGCCAGCGATCATTCGGCCGCCTGCTGGACGCGCCATTGCAGCAGCATGGCGCGCAGGGCGGCGGGCTTCAGCGGCTTGTTCAGCACCTGAACGTCCTTGGCGCGCGCCTCCTCGCGCACGCGCGGCGTGCGGTCGGCGGTGATCAGCGCGGCCGGCAGCGCGCGGCCGAAGCGCCAGCGCAGATGCGAGACCGCCTCCAGCCCCGTCATCTCGTCGAGATGGTAGTCGACGAGCAGCATGTCGGGCTCCACGCCCGCGGCCTTGAGCGCCGCGATCGCGGTACGGGTGTCGGTCGCCTTGACGACCCGGCAGTCCCAGCCGCTCAGCAGCGCCTCCATGCCGTCGAGGATACGCGGCTCGTTGTCGATGGCGAGCACCGTCAGCCCCGCGAGGACGCCGCGCGGGGCCGGCTCCTCCTCGGGGATCGCCTCGCCCTGCGGCACGGCCGGGGCGAGCGGCACCTCGATCGCGAAGGTCGAGCCCTTGCCGGGCGTCGAGCGCAGGCGGATCGGATGGCCGAGGATGCGCGCCATGCGCTCCACGATCGAGAGGCCGAGGCCGAGGCCGCTCTCGATGCTCTGGCCCCGCCCGAGCCGCTGGAACTCGCGGAAGATGGCGGGCTGCTGGGCTTCCGCGATGCCGAGTCCGGTATCGTGCACCTCGATGACGAGCGACGGCCCGTGCCGGCGGCAGCCGACCAGGATGCGGCCGGCCGGCGTGTACTTGACCGCGTTGGAGACGAAGTTCTGCAGGATGCGGCGCAGCATCCGCCGGTCCGAGCGGACGGTGGCGGCCGAGGAGACGAAGCCGAGCTTCAGCCCGCGGGCGCGGGCGAGCGGCGCGAACTCGATCTCGAGCTGGCGGAACATCTCGTCGATGCGGAACAGCGTCAGCTCCGGCTCGGCGCCGCCCGCGTCGAGGCGGGAGATCTCCAGCAGCGCGCCGAGGATCTCCTCGACGGCGGTCAGCGAGGTCTCGGCGTTGCGGGCGAGGCGCGCCTTCTCGTCGGTGCCGTCGATCTGCTCCGCGAGGCTCGAGAGGTAGAGGCGCGCGGCGTTGAGCGGCTGGAGCACGTCGTGGCTGGCGGCCGCGAGGAAGCGCGTCTTGGAGAGGTTGGCGGCATCCGCCTGGCTCTTCGCCTCGGCGAGCGCGTCGTTGAGGCGGGTGAGCTGCTCGGTGCGCTCGGCGACGCGCCGCTCCAGCGTCGCAGCGGTCTCGACGCTTTCGGTGACGTCGATCAGCGTGACGACGACGCCGCCGTCCGGCATGCGCGTCGGCGTGACCTCGACGATGCGGCCGCTGGAGGCGAGGCGCTCGTGGAAGGGCATGCCGGCGCGGTTCAGCCGCTCGACCCGGTCCGCGACGATGCTCTCGACGCTGCCGGGGCCGAGCTGGCCGCGCACGGCCTGCTGCCGGATCATCTCCTCGACGGCCGCGCCGATGCGCGCCACATGCGGCGGCAGGTCGAGCACCTCGTTGAAATGCCGGTTCCAGCAGATCAGCCTGAGGTCGCGGTCGAACACCGCGATCCCCTGCCCGACATGGTCGAGCGCGGTCTGCAACACCTCGCGATTGTACTGGATCGCCGTATTGGCGTCGTCGAGCATCTTCAGCGCCGCCTTGGTCGAGACGGTCGGCTTGCGCAGGAGCAGCGAGAGCACGAGGCGCGAGGAGGCGGCGCCGATCACCGAGGCCAGCAGGTGCTCGGCGTGACGCAGCAGGTGGATGTCGGCCTCCCGCGCGGGGTCGAGCGGTCCGCCGCGGCCCGCCGCGAAATCCTCGAAGGCGCGGTCGGTCCGGTCCTGGCCGAGATAATGCGCGACCGTCTGCCGCAATTCGGCGATCGTCACGGCGGACCGCCACAGGCGGAAGCTCGGCACGACCTGGATCGGCTCGGAGGGCACGAAGAGGCTCGCCTGCACGCGCTCGATGACGGTGTGCCCGCGCGTCAGCGAGAAGCCGACGAACAGCGCCGTGTTGATCGCCAGGCTCCAGAAGGTGCCGCCCGGCAAGGTGCCGATATCGAGCCCGAACAGCGCCTGCGGCCGCAGCAGCGCGATACCCCAGGGACCGTTCTTCAGGAGCGTCTCGGCGAACAGCCCCGATTCGACGAGGCTCGGCAGCAGCAGCGTATAGGCCCAGACGAGGGTGCCGGCGAGCATGCCGGCGGCAGCGCCGCGCGCATTGGCGCGCCGCCACATCATGCCGCCGAAGAAGGCAGGCGCGAATTGCGCGACGGCCGCGAAGGACAGAAGGCCGATCGCGGCGAGCTGCGCGGCGCCGGCGAAGCGATAGTAGAAATAGGCGAGCAGCAACACGACGAAGATCGCGAGGCGCCGGATCGTCAGCAGCATGCCCGCCATGTCGCTGCCCGGCCGCGCCGCGACGCCGTGCCGGCGCAGGACCAGCGGCATGACGATATGGTTGGAGACCATGATCGCCACCGCGACGCAGGCGACGATGACCATCGCGGTCGCGGCCGAGAGGCCGCCGACGAAGGCGACGAGCGTCATCAGGTCGGAGCCTGCCGCGAGCGGCAGGGAGAGCACGACCATGTCGCTGTCGCCGCCGGGCTCGCCGGCGATCAGCCCGGCGATCGCGATCGGCACCACGAAGAGGTTGATGGCCACGAGATAGATCGGAAACAGCCAGGCGGCGCGGCGGATCTCGGTCTCGGAATGGTTCTCGACGATGGCGACGTGGAACTGGCGCGGCAGCAGCAGCGCGGCCGAGAAGGATAGGACCGAGATGGTCAGGAAGGAGACGAATGGAAACGGCCCCTCGAAGATCTGCACGATGCGCGGCAGCTTGCGGGCCTTTTCGAGGAGATCGTAAGGGCCGCCGAACAGGCCGAAGGTCACGAACAGGCCGACCGCCAGGAAGGCGACGAGCTTGACGACCGATTCCATGGCGATCGCCAGCATCAAGCCGTCCTGGTGCTCGGTCGCATCGGCATGGCGGGTGCCGAACAGGATCGCGAAGGCCGCCATCGCGACCGCCACGAAGAACGAGATGTCCTTGATGACGAGGTCGACCGTCTCGACGCCGAGCACGGTCGTCAGCGAGGCCGAGACCGCCTTGAGCTGCAAGGCGATGTAGGGCACGACGCCGATCAGCGCGATCGCCGCGACGAGCGCGGCGACGAGCTCGCTCTTGCCGTAGCGCGCCGCGATGAAATCGGCGATCGAGGTGGAGTTCTGCGCCTTCGCGAGCCGCGCGATGCGGATGACGAGCGGCCAGCCGACCGCGAAGACCAGCAGCGGGCCGATATAGACCGACAGGAACTCGAAGCCGGTGCGGCTCGCAAGCCCGACCGAGCCGAAGAACGTCCAGGAGGTGCAGTAGACCGCCAGCGACAGCGGATAGATCCAGGGGCGGCTCGCGGCGGTGCGCGAGGCGCTGCGCCGGTCGCCCCAGCTCGCGACGAGGAACAGCAGCCCGATATAGCCGAGCGCGATGACGACGACGATCGAACCCTGCAGCATCCCGGCCGTTCCCCGGCGCGTCGGCGCCGCTTCGATAGCCGATCATAGGACAAGCGGCAGGTCGAGGACATCCGCGCTTTCCGGACACGTTAACGCGCTTTTTACTTTGAAAGGCATTGTGCCGTAAGCTTTTCGGGCAGCGTGGGCATTGCGCCTCCGCCGCCCCCGCGACCCGCGCGGCGGCATTTCAAGGGCGCGCAACGAAAGGGTTATGGAATGCTTCAGGAATTCAAGGACTTCGCCCTGAAGGGCAACGTCGTCGATCTCGCGGTGGGCGTGATCATCGGCGCGGCCTTCGGCAAGATCGTCGAATCGCTGGTCGGCGACATCATCATGCCGATCCTTGGCATCTTCGGCTCGGTCGACTTCTCCAACCTCTATCTCGTGCTGAAGGGCAACGTCGCGGCTGGCGCTTCCCTCGAGGAGGCCAAGAAGGCCGGCGTCGTGCTCGGCTGGGGGCAGTTCGCGACGCTCGTCGTCAACTTCACGATCGTCGCCTTCGCGCTGTTCTTCGTGATCAAGGCGATGAACAGGATGAAGCGGAGCGAGGCGGCCAAGCCCGAGGCGCCGCCCGCGCCGGCCGAGGACGTCAAGCTCCTCACGGAGATCCGCGACCTTCTGGCGACACGGCGCGCATAGAGCAGGATCCGATCCGGCGGAATCGCCCGGTCGGCGGATCTTGCTCCAGCATCCATCGATCGGGGGCCGATTTCATCCTTCACGCGTTCCCCGTGAAGGGATCGGCCCCTGGAGACTGCGGGACTACGCGACGGCTGCCGGCACGCTCTGCCGGCGGCCGCCTCTCGGGCCGGCAATTTTGCGATCCACGATTGCATCGCCGACGCATTGTCACCAAGGCGGGAGAGATGTAGGTCGTGGGGCGCCGCGATCGTCGCGGCGATGCCTGAATCGCAGTCCTTCGTATCCGGATGTTCCGGCGCCGGCCCTTGGCGGTGCCGTCCATTGCGAGCCGCGCCATGTTGAAGAAGACAGCCTCCGATATCCACCTGGCGCTGCGCAGCGAGGCGCTCGCGGCGCCCGAGAGCGGCATCGTCGAGGTGGTCAACCGCGGCCGCCTCAAGGAAGGCCTCATCCCGCTCTGGGTCGGGGAGGGCGACCTGCCGACGCCGAGCTTCATCGCCGAGGCGGCGACGCGCTCGCTGGCGGCGGGCGAGACCTTCTACACATGGCAGCGCGGCATTCCGGAGCTGCGCGAGGCCCTTGCCAAATATCATGCCGGCCTCTATCGCCGCGGCTTCATCACGGCCGAGCGCTTCTTCGTGACGGGCTCGGGCATGCAGGCGATCCAGATCGCGATCGCGCTGGTGGTCGGCAAGGATGACGAGATCCTCGTGCCCTCGCCCGCCTGGCCGAACGCGGCCGCCGCCGCCGGGGTGGCGGGCGGACGGGCCGTCGAGGTGCCGCTCGTCTTTTCGGCCGAGGGCTGGACGCTCGACATCGAGGCGCTGACGGCCGCGATCCGGCCGCGCACCCGCGCGATCTTCGTGAATTCGCCGTCCAACCCGACCGGATGGGTGGCGAGCCGGGAGGAGCTGCAGGCGCTGCTGACCCTCGCGCGCAAGCACGGGCTGTGGATCGTCGCCGACGAGGTCTATGGCCGCTTCGCGTTCGACGAGGACCGCGCGCCCTCCTTCTACGACATCATGGAGGCGGACGACCGCATCCTCTTCGTCAACACCTTCTCGAAGAACTGGGCGATGACCGGCTGGCGGATCGGCTGGATCGGCGCGCATCCGAGCCTCGGGCAGACGATCGAGAACCTCATCCAATACTCGACCTCGGGCGTCGCCGCCTTCATGCAGCGCGCCGCCGTCACGGCGCTCGAGCGCGGGGAGGATTTCCTCGCCCACCAGATCAGCCGCGCGAATCGGGGCCGCGACGTCGTGACGACGGGGCTGGAGGCGACGGGCCGCGTCCGCTTCGCGCGCCCGCGCGGCGCCTTCTATCTCTTCTTCTCGATCGACGGCCAGCCGGACGCCCGCAAGACGGCGATCCGGATGGTCGAGGAGGCGCTGGTCGGGCTCGCGCCCGGCACCGCCTTCGGGCAGGCGGGCGAAGGCTTCCTGCGCCTCTGCTTCGCGCGCTCGGCGGACCAGCTCGAGGAGGCGACGAGACGCCTCGCGCGCTGGATCACGGCCCAGCCCTGAGGGGAACGCGCGGCTTCGTGTTCCCGCCCCGTCTTGACGCTGCCGGACCCGCTACATAGGTTCCGCGCTGACGGGGGTCGCTTATCCCTATTTCCAGCGGACGAGGTCTTTCATGAGCGCCGTTGCCAGCGTTTCCGATGCCACCTTCGAGCAGGACGTCCTGAAGGCGTCCGGTCCGGTCGTGGTCGATTTCTGGGCCGAATGGTGCGGTCCCTGCAAGATGATCGCGCCCTCTCTCGACGCCATCGCGGGCAAGATGGGCGAGAAGGTGAAGATCGTGAAGCTGAACGTGGAGGAGAACCCGGCGACGGCCTCGCAATTCGGCATCATGTCGATCCCGACGCTGCTGCTGTTCAAGGACGGCCAGATCGCGTCCCGCCAGGTCGGCGCCAAGCCGCAGGCGGCGCTCGAGCAGTGGATCAACACGGCGGTCTGAGCCGTCTTCTCCGCGCTTCTCGAAAAGGCCGGGTCCTGCCCGGCCTTTTTCATGCGCCTTCAGCGCGGCGGCGTGCCGTTCTCGGCGAGCGCCTGCCCGGCGAGGTAGAGCGAGCCGGCGATCAGGGTGCGGCCCGGCGGGATCTCGCCGGCCAGCGATTGCAGCGCCGCCTCGATCGACGGCGCGGTCGTCGCCGGAATGCCGCGCTCGGCCGCGATCGCGGCCAGCGCCTCGGGCTCGAAGGCGGCCTTCTGCGCCGGCACCGGGACGGCGATCAGCATGCGCGCGAGCCCCGTGAAGTGATCGAGGAAGCCGCGCGGGTCCTTGGTCGTGAGCATGCCGACGATCATCGTCAGCGGACGTGAGCTGCGCTCCTCCAGATCCGCCATCGCGGCGGCGAGCACCTGGCCGCCGCCTTCGTTATGGCCGCCGTCGAGCCAGAGCTCGGCGCCCTTCGGCAGCAGGTCGACCAGATGGCCGTGCGTAAGGCGCTGCATGCGGGCCGGCCACTCGACCTTGACGAGCCCCTCGGCGATCACCGCCGGGTCGGCCGGAAAGCCCGCCGCCTTCACGGCCGCGATCGCGGCGCCGGCATTCTCGAACTGGTGGCGGCCGACGAGATGGGGGCGCGGCAGGTCCATCAGCCCGTCATCGTCCTGATAGACCATGCGGCCGCCCTCGTCGGTCGCGTGCCAATGCTCGCCCGAGATCAGCAGCGGGGCGGCGGCGCGGCGGGCGGCGCGCTCGATGGCCGCGAGCGCCGCCGGCGGCTGCGTCGCGACG
>JBDHTH010000037.1:0-12021 GCA_039808545.1 Phreatobacteraceae bacterium
ATCGAGCCGGCCGGCATCGGCGCGCTGATGGCGCTGGTCGAGGAGCGCCGCCGCCGGCTCCAGGCCGAGGGCCTGTTTGATCCGGCCCGCAAGCAGTTGCTGCCGTTCCTGCCCCAGGTGGTCGGCGTCGTCACCTCGCCGACCGGCGCGGTGATCCGAGACATCCTGCACCGCCTGGCCGACCGCTTCCCGCGCCGCGTGATCCTCTGGCCGGTGCGCGTGCAGGGCGAGACCTGCGGCCCCGAGGTGACGGCCGCCATCGAGGGCTTCAACGCGTTGCCCGAGGGCGGGCCGATCCCGCGCCCCGACGTGATCATCGTGGCGCGCGGCGGCGGGAGCCTGGAGGATCTCTGGGGCTTCAACGACGAATCGGTGGTGCGTGCGGCAGCGGGCAGCGACATCCCGCTCGTCTCGGCGGTCGGCCACGAGACCGACGTGACGCTGATCGATTTCGCGGCCGATGTCCGTGCCCCGACCCCCACCGCCGCCGCCGAGATGGTCGTGCCGGTGCGTGCGGAGCTGTTGAATCGCCTGGCGACGCTCGATGCCCGCCTCCTCGGCGGCCTGGTGCGGCTGATCGAGGCGCGCCGCGTCGCCTGGCGGGCCGCCGCCCGCGCCCTGCCGACCGCCGATGCGCTGCTCGCCCAGCGCCGCCAGCGGCTGGACCTGCTCGACCTGCGCCTCGCCCCGGCGCTGGCGGCGCTCAGCTCCGCCAAGCACCGCCGGCTCGACGCGGCGGCGGCGCGGCTGACGGTCGCGCCGATCCTGCAGCGCCGCCATCGCCAGTTCGACCAGACGGCGGCCCGACTCTCCTTCTCGACGCTGCGCGAGGCCAATCGCAGCCTTTCGCAGCGCCTCGAAGCCGTGGCGGTGCGCGGCGCCCGCGCGGTCGAGACGGGCCAGGAGCGCCGCCGCCGCCAGCTCGACGGGCTGGCGATGCGGCTCGACGTGCAGATCCGGCGCCGCCGCGACTGGGCGGTCGATGCCGGACTGCGTCTCGACAGGGGCATGGCGATGCTGCGCCGGGCGCTCGAGGTCGGGACGGCGCGCCGCGCCGACGCGCTCGGCCGCGCCGCGGCGCTGCTGGAGACGCTCTCCTATCGCAACGTCCTGGCGCGCGGCTATGCGCTGGTGCGCGGCCCGGCCGGCGAGCTGCTGCCGCGCGCCGCCGCCGTGCCGCCCGGCGCCAATCTCACGCTGGAATTCGCCGACGGCACGGTGGCGGCCAAGGCGGCGGGCAGCGCCCCGCCGGCCCGGCCGAAGCCGAAGGCGGCCGATCAGGGCGCGCTTTTTTGAATACCGTGTCGCGCCGCCGCACTGGTTTTTTGATGTCGGTGCCGCCATCTTGGCACCATCGAATGGGAGTTGCCGCATGAACCGCCACGAGCGGACCCCGCCGCTGCTGGGCGAGGCCGAGATACGCTATCTGGATGGCGATTTCCGCGTCGTGCGGCCGGGCAATTTCGTGCGCTGCGCCGTGACCGGGACCGTGATCCCGCTCGACGACCTGAAATATTGGAGCGTCGAGCTGCAGGAGGCCTATGCGAGCCCCGAGGCCGTGCTGGAGCGTCACCGCCCGCGCTGATCCAGCGCCCTCGCCAGCAGCGTCTCGATCGCGGCCTCGTCCTCGAACGCGATGGTGATCGGCAGCGCGATCGCGCGCCGCGCCAGCGCCGCGCGCAGCGGGCCGCCTTTCAGCTTCACGAAATCCTTCTCGGTCGTCGCAAGCACCAAGCCGTCTGCCTCGGCCGCCTTGAGAAGCGCCTCGGCATCGGCCTCGCCATAGCCGTGATGATCGGGAAAGGGCCGGAATTCGGCCGTCTCGGCGCCGATCGCCGTCAGGGTCGCGGCGAATTTCTGCGGCCGCGCCAGCCCCGCGAAAGCGAGCACACGCTGTCCCGCCAGCCGGGCCGCTGCCTCCGGATCGGGCACCAGCCGCGCCCCGATCAGGGCGATGCCGGCATCGCGTGCCGTCGCCTCTGCGGCCCTGCGCCCCTCGCCTTCGCCGATCGCAAGGATCGCCCCGGCCCGTGCCACCTGCGCGGCGAGCGGCGCCCGGAGCGGACCGGCCGGGAACACCATCCCGTTGCCGAAGCCCGATGCGCCGTCCACCACCATCAGCGAGACGTCCTTGGCAAGCGACGGGTTCTGGAAACCGTCATCCATGACGATGACGCCGGCCCCTTCGCGGACGGCGAGCCGCGCCCCCGCGACGCGGTCGGCTGCGACGATGGTCGGCGCGGCGCGCGCCAGCAGCAGCGGCTCGTCGCCCACCTGACCCGCATCATGCAGCGCCGGCTCGACCCGCACCGGGCCGGAGAGCTGGCCGCCATAGCCGCGCGTCAGCAGGAAGGGCGCGGCGCCGCGCGCTTGAAGGCGCGCCGCGAGCGCGATGCTGGTCGGCGTCTTGCCGGCCCCGCCGAGCGTCGCGTTGCCGACGCAGATCACGGGCACGCCGGCCCGCGCGCCCGCACGCCGCATGCGGCTTCCCGCGACCGCCCCGTAGAGCGCGCCGAGCGGCGAGAGCAGCGTGGCGGCGAGGCCCGGCGGCCGCCACCAGAAATCGGGGCCGCTCGCCGGCAGCCGGCCGCCGCTCACCCGCTGGCTCCGATCCGGAGCTGCATGAGGAAGGGATCGATGGCGCGCACGGTGCGTTCCAGCGCGCCGTTCGACTGGGCCAGCACGCCTTCGGCGCGCGCCACCATCGTCTCGCGCGCTTGCGGGTCCTGCAGCAGCGCCAGCGCCTGCCGCGCCAGGTCGGCCGCCGTCTCGACCATCACGGCGCCGCCCGCCGCGTCGAGCGCCTCGTAGATATCGGCGAAATTGGCCACATGCGGCCCGTGCAGCACCGGCACGCCGAGCTTGGCGGGCTCGATCGGGTTCTGCCCGCCATGGGTGATGAGCGAGCCGCCGACGAAGGCGATCGTCGCGAGACGGTAGAACAGCCCCATCTCGCCGATCGTGTCGGCGACGTAGAGCGTGGTCTCGGGCGTGATCGGCTGGCCGAGGCTGCGCTGGGCATGCGCCAGCCCCGCGAGCTCGGCCGCCGCGATCACCGAGGGCGCGCGCTCCGGATGGCGCGGCGCGATGATGGTCAGGAGGCCCGGAATGTGCTCGGCGAGCCCCGCATGCACGGCCGCGATCTGCCGCTCCTCGCCCTCATGGGTGCTGGCCGCCAGCAGCACGGGTCGCTGCCCGATCATGCCCTGCATCGCGGCGAGCGCCGCCGCATCGGCGGCAGGCGGAGGCACGTCGAACTTGATGTTGCCGGTGGTCTCCACGCGCGGCGCGCCGAGCGTCTGGAAGCGGGCGCTGTCCTCGGCCGATTTGCACAGGCACAGATCGAAATGCGAGAGCAGCGCGGCGGCGCTGCGGGAAAAGCGCTGCCAGCGGTTGAAGGAGCGCGGCGACAGGCGGCCGTTCACCAGCACCAGCGGCGTCTTGCGGGCCGAGAGCTCCATCACGGCGTTCGGCCACAGTTCCTGCTCGGCGAACAGCGCGACGTTCGGTCGCCAATGGTCGAGGAAGCGCGCCACGTAGCGCGGCATGTCGAGCGGCGCGAACTGGTGGATCGCCGCCTTCGGCAGCCGCTTGCCGGCGAGCTCCGCCGAGGTCACGGTGGTCGAGGTGTAGAGCACGTGGAAGCCGCGCGCCAGGATCCGGTCGAGGAGCGGCAGCACCGCCAGCGTCTCGCCGACGCTCGCCCCGTGCAGCCAGACCAGCAGGCCCTCGGGACGGGGCGTGCCGCTCTCGCCGCGCCGCTCGCCGATGCGCGCCGCATCCTCCTTGCCGGCCTTCAGGCGCCGCGACAGGAGGAGCGGGGCGAGCGGCGTCAGGGCCCGCGTCGCGGTCCTGTAGGCGCCGACCGTCCAATGGCCGTGCCCGCGCGCCATCTCAATAGCCCTCCTCGCGGCGGACCAGCGCGTAGGCGCGTTTCGTCGTGGCGTTGAGGCGCGCCTCGAGCGTGGTGCGCGCCTGCTCGATGGCGGCGGCGTCCGCTTCGCGAGGCACCCGCAGCGGCTCGCCGAACACCTGCGCGAAGCGGCCGAACGGCAGGTTGATGACCGAGCGGTCCCAACTGTCGAGGCGACGGAAATTGCTCGTCGCCAGCGCCAGCGGCACGATCGGCCGCCCCGAATGGCGCGCGAGCTGAATGACGCCGGCGCCGGCGACGCGTGAGATTTTCGGCACATCGGCCGTCAGCCCGACGCTGCGCCCGGATCTCAGCATGCGCATCAGTCCGCTGAACGCCCGCACGCCGCCCTTGCGATCGTATCGCCGATCCGGCGCCCCGGAACCACGAACCAGCTCGACGCCGAACGGCCGCACCGCGCGGGCATTGATCTCGCCGTCGCGGTGATGCGAGATCAGCGCCGCCACCTTCATTCCGGGGCGAACGATCAGCGGCAGCAGGAAGTGTTCGCCGTGCCAGAACGTGAAGATGACCGGCGACTCGGCCTCGAGGAATCGGTCGAAATCGGCCGGCTCGACGAGTGACTTGGTCGTTCGCCCGATCAGCCGCGTCCAGCCCGCGATCGTGCCGCCGGCGAGGGATTGGACGGCGCTCGAGCGGCCGAGCCTTTTCAGCATTACGCCGCCCCGGCCGCCTCGGGATCGAGCAGGCGGTGCAGGTGGACGATGAAGTAGCGCATATGGGCGTTGTCGACGCTCTGCTGCGCCTTCGCCTTCCAGGCGACGCGCGCCGAGGCATAGTCAGGGAAGATGCCGACGATGTCGACATTGGCGAGGTCGCGGAAGGTGACGCCTTCCAGGCTCTCGAGCTCGCCGCCGAACACCAGGTGCAGAAGCTGCTTCTTGTCCGTCATGATCGACCCATTCACAGGTGGTTATCGAGGCTTGGACGTTTCCGCCGCCTTGTGGTCGGCGTCGAGCCTCGTGCGCAGCGCGTCGGCCAGTTGCCGGGGCGCCGCGATCAAGGCGCCGTGACGCAGATCCGCGCGATTGTAGCGCGGCGCCGCGCCGTCGAACCCGATCAGAACGGCGCCGGTTTCCTGCACCAAAAGATCGGCGGCGGCAAGATCCCAGTCGCGGGCGTTGCCGGACGCGATCGCGGCATCGACCGAGCCGGCCGCCACGCGCGCGAAGCGCAGGATCAGCGAGTGGATGCGCGGCAGGGGGGTGATCGGCATGAGTTCTGCCGCGCGCGCCAGCAGCGCGGGCGGGGCCGCGACGCGCGCGCCCTCCAGAGGGCGGGGCGGCAGCGGCGGCAGGGCTGCGCCCTTCGCCTCGGCACCGCGCCCCGCGACCGCGCGAAAATGCTCGCCGGTCGCCGGCGCGACGACGCTGGAGAGGACCGGCCGCCCGTCGATCACCAGGCTCGCGGCGACGCACCAGTCCTCGCGCCCCGCCAGGAAGGCGCGCGTGCCGTCGATCGGATCGGCGATCCAGACGGCGCGATGCTTGAGGCGCGAGCCGTCATCGGCGCTCTCCTCGCTGAGCCAGCCGATATCGGGCGAGGCCGCCTTCAGCGTCTCGGCGAGATAGGCGTCGACCGCCATGTCGGCCTCGGAGACCGGCGAATGGCCGCCTTTGAGCCAGTTCTTCGGGTCCTTGCCGAAATAGCCGAGCGCCAGCGCGGCCGCCTCCGTCACGGCGGCGTCGAGCCGGCCGGCGAGCAGCGTCAGGTCGAGGTCGCTCGGGCCCGGATCGAGCGTCAGGCGGACGGGGTCCTTGGGATGCATGCTTCTCCTTGGCGGATCGGGGAGCGGGAGGTCAAGCAACCCGGCGTCCGGACGCGCAAGCGAAAGCAGACAATTTGAGCGAATCGACAAAACGACTCGAAAGGCTGATTGCCGAAAGCGGGGCGAAAACACCCCTTCCACGGCTTCTTAACCCTGCCGGTTAAGCGCTTTTCGCCCCTCCGCCCGGCATGATCCGGGCATCGAGGCGCCCCCGACGAGAAGGCGCCCAGGAGTGACGGGATGCTGGGTCAGACGATGATCGGCGGGAGCCTTTCCGCCGCAACGACGAACCGTGCCGCGAGGGCCGAGGATACGCCGCTGCAGCTCGTGCTGGCGGATCCGCGCAGCGACGACAGGCTTCGTGTCGTGACGATCGCGGATGGGCGGGTCGGCATCAGCCGCCGCGTCGCCGGCATTGCGATGCGTGTGTCGGTGCCGCTGGCGAGCTATCGCGGCGTCGCGGTCCGCATCGACGAGATCGACGACGGCGCGCTGGCGGTCGTGCTCGAGCATCCCGATCCGGCGCTGAGCCTGACGCTGGAGCGCCATGCCGAGGCCGATCCGCTGGTCGCCGGCTGGCGCCGCTGGGCCACGATGCTGAACCGGCCGCTGCTGTCCCCGACCGTGCCGGGCGCGGGTGCGGCGCGCATCGCGGCCTCGGGCCCGCCGCGCCGACGCCGCCGGCACGGCACCGTGGCGCAGCGCCGCCCGCGCTTCCTGGCGCGCCGCAAGGCGGGCATTCCCGGCGCGACGCAGGCGGTTCATGCCGGCGAGCGCGAGATCATCGCGCGCAACTGACGGTTTCAGAAATAGGCGTCCGCGATCAGCGCCGCGAACAGCAGCAGCCCGGCGTCGCGGTTGGAGCGGAACAGCGTCAGGCATCCGGCCGGATCGTCGATCGCAAGGCGCGACACCTGCCAGGCAAGGTGGCCCGCGAACGCCGCAAGGCCGAGATACGACGGCGCACCGGCCCCCGCCAGGACGAACGTCAGCGCGAGCACCGCGACCGCGCCGGCATAGAACAGCGCCACATAGCGCCGCGCCTGCTCGCCGAACAGCCGCGCCGTGGAATGCACGCCGATCAGCGCATCGTCGTCCTTGTCCTGGAGCGCGTAAATCGTGTCGTAGCCGATCGTCCACAGGATCGCCGCGAGATAGAGCGTCACGGCCGGCAATTCGATCCGCGAGAACACGGCCGCCCAGCCCATCAGCGCGCCCCACGAGAAGGCGAGGCCGAGGAAGATCTGCGGCCACCAGGTGACCCGCTTCATGAACGGATAGATCGCCACCAGCCCGAGCGAGGCGATGCCCGTCAGAATCGCGAAAGGCGGCATCTGCACGAGCACGACGAGCCCGACCAGCGCCAGCACGATCGCGAAGGCGAGCGCCTGCATCGCGGTCACGGCGCCCGAGGGGATGGGCCGCGACCGGGTGCGCTCGACCAGCCCGTCAATGTCGCGGTCGACGAAGTCGTTCCAGGTGCAGCCCGCCCCGCGCATCGCCACCGCGCCGATCGAGAACAGCAGGAGAAGCCGCCAGTCCGGCGCCGTGCCGCCCGCCACCGCCGCAAGCGCGGTCGACCACAGGCACGGCATCAGCAGCAGCCAGGAGCCGATCGGCCGGTCGGCGCGGGCGAGCCTCAGATAGGGCCGCCAGGCGCGCGGCGCGCTCCGGTCGACCCAGTTTCCGGCGGAATCGGCGACGCTGTCCGGACCGCTGCGCATCGCGGTCAGCGCGGCGCGCCGCCGAGCGTGTCGAAGGTGCCGGTGCCGGTGCGATAGGGCGTGCCGAAGCTCGGCGTCGCCGGGCCGGGCCGGGGGGCCGCGGCGGCGGCGCAGATCCGCCTCCGCGCGGTCGCGGCCTGGGCGTAGTTCTTCTTGACGTTGGCGATGACCTCGTCGGGCACGCCGCAGGTCTGCTGGTTCTTGACCAGGAAGGTGCGGAACTTGTCCTCGTTGGCGAGGAACGCCTTGATCAGCCCGCACAGCTCGGCCGGCTGCGCCTTGCGCTTGGCGGCGGCCTGGAAGGCCTCCAGCCGCGCCTGGCGCGCCTTGACGAGCGGCTCGGCCTCGGTCTGGCAGATGGCGGCGCCGGGCGGCGGCCCCGCGGGGCCGACCTGCGGGCCGGGGACCATCACGGTGCCGGGCGGCGGCCCGGCCGGTCCGACCTGAACGGTGCCCGGCGTGGGGGCGGGACCGATCTGCACGGTGCCCGGGGGCGGCGTAGGCCCGACCTGCACCGTTCCGGGCGCCGGGGAGGGGGCGACGGGCTGCGGCAGGGTCGGGGCATCGGTCGCGGGCGGCGGCCCGACCTGGACGGTGCCCGGCTGCGGTGGCTGGAAGGTGGCGGGCGGCGGCAGCGTCTGCGCGCCGGCCGGCCCGGCATCGAGGCCGAAAAGCGCCGCGCCGGCGAGCACGGCGAAAACGACGACGCCAGGATTGCCCAGGCTGAAGGATTTGATACGCATGGGGCTCCGATACCAGCCGTGACGAATCGCCGCAAGTTCCGCGATTCGCGGTGCATGAGGATCATAGGACCTTGACCGTATCAGGGCGAACCCTGCCGCCGGCATCCGGCCGCCCTCTGCCGCGCCTCTATGTCGCGGAAGCGCTGGTCGCGGGCGCCGAGCTGACGCTCGGTCAGGAGGCGGCGAACTATCTCGGCAATGTCCTGCGGCTCGGCCCCGGCGACGCGCTGCTCGTCTTCGACGGGCTGAGCGGGGAATGGCGCGCCACCATCCTCGAAAAGCGCAAGCGCGACGTCCGCCTCGCGCTGGAGGCGATGACGCGCCCCCAGCCGCCGGCCGCCGACCTCCTCTATTGCTTCGCGCCCCTCAAGGCGGCGCGCCTCGACTACATGGTGCAGAAGGCGACCGAGATGGGCGCCTCCGTGCTCCAGCCCGTGATGACGCATCGTACCCAGCCGGGCCGCGTCAACACCGAGCGCATGCGCGCCAACGCGGTCGAGGCGGCGGAGCAATGCGGCATCCTGGCGATTCCGGCCATTCGCGAGCCGGTGACGCTGGAGCGGCTGGTCGCCGACTGGCCGGCCGGACGGCTGCTCGTCTTCTGCGACGAGGAGGCGCCGATCGCCAACCCGCTCGCGGCGCTCTCGGGCCGTCCGCGCGGGCCGCTCGGCGTGCTGATCGGCCCGGAAGGCGGCTTCGACGCCGCCGAGCGAGCGCTGCTGAAGGCGCGTCCCTTCACGCTGGCGATCTCGCTCGGCCCCCGCATCCTGCGCGCCGACACGGCGGCGGTGGCGGCGCTCGCCGCCGTGCAGGCAACGCTCGGCGACTGGGGCTGAGCATGGCCAAGGGCACGCCCGCCACCGGCGCGGTCGCGAAGGCCGGCATCGCGCACAGGCTGCACGAATATGCCTACGACCCGGCCGCCGACCGCATCGGCCTGCAGGCCGCCGAGGCGCTCGGCATCGCGCCGGCGAGGCTTCTCAAGACCTTGATGGTCAGGTGCGGAAACGAGGTCGTCGTGGCGCTCCTCGCCTCAGACGCGATGCTCGACCTGAAGCGCCTCGCCGCGAGGGCGGGCGCCAAATCGGCCGAGATGCTCGATATCCCGTCGGCCGAGCGGCTGACCGGCTATCATGTCGGCGGCATCAGCCCCTTCGGGCAGAAGAAGCGCTGCCGGACCTTCATCGACGCGGGCGCCTTCGCGCATGCGACCGTGCTGGTCAATGGCGGCCGCCGCGGGCTTCAGATCGAGCTCGACCCCGTGGCGATCGAGGCGGCGCTGGGCGCCGAGCGCGCCGAGATCGCGAACAATTCCGCGTGAGGCGACCCGAGCCGCGCGCATGACGCGCCGTCCGCGCCGCGCTTTCCTTCCGGCGCGCGCGCCTCTATAGCTCTCCGGCCGCGCGAGGCGCGGCGCTTGCATTTGGATCCTGAATGGCCCGCGACCAGATCGATTCCACGCCCATCGAGAGCCGCGACGAGCTCGTTGCCTGGCTCGAAAAGGGTCTGAAGCCCGAAAGCGCCTATCGCATCGGTACCGAGCACGAGAAATTCGTGTTTCACAAGGCCGATCTCTCGCCGGTCGCCTATCCGGGGCCGCAGGGCATCGGCGCCATCCTGAACGGCCTCAACGGCATGCTCGGCTGGGAGCCGATCATCGAGGCGGGCAACATCATCGGCATGTACGACGTGACCGGCGGCGGCGCGATCAGCCTGGAGCCGGGCGGACAGTTCGAACTGTCGGGCGCGCCCGTCGAGACGCTGCACCAGACATGCTCGGAGACGAATTCGCATCTCGCCCAGGTCAAGGAAGTGGCTGAGCCGCTCGGCATCGGCTTCCTCGGCATGGGCTTCACGCCGAAATGGACGCGTGCCGAGATCCCGGTGATGCCGAAGGGCCGCTACAAGATCATGTCGGCCTATATGCCGAAGGTCGGCACGCTCGGCCTCGACATGATGTTCCGCACCTCCACCGTGCAGGTGAATCTCGACTTCTCGACCGAGGCCGACATGGTCGAGAAGCTGCGCGTGTCCCTCGCGCTGCAGCCGGTCGCGACCGCCCTGTTCGCGGCCTCGCCCTTCACGGAAGGCAAGCCGAACGGCTTCCAGTCGTTCCGCTCCGAGATCTGGCGCGACACCGACAACGCGAGGGCCGGCATGCTGCCCTGGGCGTTCGAGCCCGGCATGGGCTTTGAGCGCTGGGTCGACTACGCGCTCGACGTGCCGATGTATTTCGTCAAGCGCGGCGACACCTATCACGATGTCGCGGGCGGCTCCTTCCGCGACCTGCTGGCCGGCAAGCTGGCTGAGATGCCGGGCGAATACGCGACGATCTCGGACTGGGCCAACCACCTCACCACCAACTTCCCCGAGGTGCGTCTGAAACGCTACCTGGAGATGCGCGGCGCCGATGCCGGGCCGAGCCGCATGCTCTGCGCGCTGCCGGCTTTCTGGACGGGGCTACTCTACGATTCCGGCACGCTCGGCGAGGCGGCCTCACTTGTCGCCGACTGGACGGAGGCCGAGCGCCAGCGGCTGCGCGACACGGTGCCGCGCCTGGGCCTCAAGACGCCGTTTCGGGGCGGCACGGTGCAGGATCTCGCCAAGACGACGGTCGCGCTGGCGCGCCAGGGCCTGGCGCGCCGCAAGCGCCTCGATTCCCAGGGGCGCGACGAGACGCGCTTCCTCGATTCGATCGCCGAGATCGCCGAGACCGGCCGCAGCCAGGCCGACCTCATGCTGGAGGCCTATCACGGCCCCTGGCAGGGCTCGGTCGACCCAGCCTTCAAGGCCTACGCCTACTGATCCCCGGCGCTATTCGGCCGCCATCGGCATCTGCGTGAGGTTGTCGAGGCTCTCGGCGATCTGCCGCGCCAGCACGTCGACGATCGGGCTGGACGAATGCTTGGTCCGCACGACGCCGATCCGACAGGACGGCAGGGCCGGGTAGCCGTCGCTCGGCGTCAGGATGCGCATGCCGGAGCGCACGGCGCTCTCGGGCAGCACCGAGACCGCGAGCCCAGCCGTCACGGCGGCGCCGACCGCGTTCGAGCTCCAGCTCGAATAGAGCACCCGGTGCGGCCGCCCGACCGCGTCGAGCGCGCCGGTCGCGGCATCGCGCCAGCAGCAGACCGGCCGGCCGAGCGCCAGCGGCACGACCTCCTCCTCATGCACCGCATGCGCCGCGGAGGTCACCCAGAGCAGGCGCTCGACGCGGACGATCTCGGCCGGATCGCGGCTGCCCGTATGCGTGATGATCGCGAGGTCGATGTCGTCGACCGCGATCCGCTCCAGCAGCATCGCGGTCGGCTCGCAGATCACCGACACCTCCACGGCCGGATGGGTGCGCGAGAACCGCACCAGGATCTCGGGCAGGTAGCGGTCCGCGTAGTCGTCCGGCACGCCGAGCCGCACCCGGCCCGACAGCTTGGCGACGTTGAAGGCCGCGATCGCCTCGCTGTTGAGCTTGACGATGCGCCGCGCGTAGTCGAGCAGCCGCTCGCCGTCCTCCGTGAGCTTGCTGGCGCGGCCGTCGCGCTCGAACAGCGCCCGGCCGGTGCGTTCCTCCAGCCGCTTCATCTGCATGGAAACGGCCGATTGCGTCTTGTGGACCACCTCGGCGGCGCGCGTGAAGCTGCCGGTCTCGACGATGGCGATGAAGGTGCGGAGCTGATCGGAATCGAAAAGCGCGGTCATCGGAACAACCCATCACAAAGACTGATGCTTCAGATTAACAACATTCGTTTCACTTATCAAACGGGGTGTGAGAATCTCTCCCCATCGCCCAACCGGGCGCCGCGCCCATCAGGAGGGTTGGGCGAAACATTCGGAGACTATGGAGACCGCCATGAC
>JBDHTH010000038.1:0-11970 GCA_039808545.1 Phreatobacteraceae bacterium
AAATCCGCCACCACGTCCCCCGCCATCTTCACGTCGACCGTGACGGTCGAGCCGCACAGCTTGGAATGGGCCGTGGCGGTGCCGTCGGCCTGCGCCAGCCGTCCGATCAGGGGAATGGAGCCCGCAAGCTCCAGAATGCGCCGGTTGTAGACGTCGCTCAGCATTTTCGATGATCACGTATCAGCCGAGAGGCTGTTAGGGCCCGGTTTTCTCGAATATAGGCTATCGATGCGCCTCTGGGGAGGTTGCGCGCCGCAACCCGGCTGCGATCGCGGATCGCCCGTGGCGTCGCCGCTTTCGCGCCCCATATGGAGCGCGGGACCGGTCGGAGACTGCTGATGGACGCCGTATCGACATGTAAGGGCATGTCCGTGGCCGAGCTTGCCGCGACGGAGCCGCCGCCGCGCCCGAGCCGCGCCGAGGCCGAGGAGGCGGTGCGTACGCTTCTGCGCTGGATCGGCGAGGATCCGGAGCGCGAAGGCCTCATCGATACGCCCAAGCGCTTCGTGAAGGCCTGGGACGAATTGTTCCGCGGCTACCGCCAGGATGCCCGCGACCATCTCGGCACCGTCTTCGAGGAGGTCGGCGGCTATAGCGACATCGTCCTGGTGCGCGACATCCCGTTCTTCTCGCATTGCGAGCACCATATCGTGCCGATCATCGGCCGCGCCCATATCGGCTACTACCCCGAGGGCGGCGTCGTCGGCCTCTCCAAGATCGCCCGCGTCGTCGACATCCATGCGCGCCGCCTCCAGACCCAGGAGAACCTGACGGCCGAGATCACCACCGCGCTCGACGAGGCGCTCGCTGCGCGCGGCGTCGCCGTGATGATCGAGGCCGAGCATATGTGCATGGCGATGCGCGGCATCCAGAAGCACGGCGTCACCACCTTGACGACCGGCTTCAAGGGCGTCTTCGCCGAGGACGTGAACGAGCAGGTCCGCTTCCTGACCCTGATCCGCGGCGCCGCGCGCTGAACCGAAAAGAGCGAATACCGGCAATCGACATGACCTTTCCCACCCCCGGCGACAAGCACGCCCTCGAGGAAGACCTCGATTTCACCCCTCGCTTCGACGCCAACGGCCTCGTGACGGTGATCGCCACCGATGCGGCCGACGGCACGCCGCTGATGCTCGCCCATATGAATGCCGAGGCGCTCGCCCGCTCGCTCGCGACGGGCGAGGCCTGGTACTGGTCGCGCTCGCGCGGCGCGCTGTGGCGCAAGGGCGAGACCTCCGGCCAGATCCAACGCATCGTCGAGATGCGCGTCGACTGCGACCAGGACGCGATCTGGATCAAGGTTGCGGTCGGCGGCGACGGCGGCGCCTGCCACACCGGGCGCCGGAGCTGCTTCTATCGCCGGGTCGAGGCCAGCGGCGCGGACGGCACGGCGGCGCGCCTCGTCCTCGACGATCCCCGGCGCTGACGGGCGTCCGGCTATGAGCGACGTGAATACCGGACAGCCGCTGATGGGCGATGAGGCGCCGCCGGCCGCGGCCGATCCGGCGGCCGCTGCGGAAGGTGACAATCGCATCGCGCTGGCGCTCGGCGGCGGCGCGGCCCGCGGCTGGGCCCATATCGGCGTCATCCGCGCCTTCGAGGCGGCCGGCTGGCGGCCGAGCGTCATCGCCGGCACCTCGATCGGCGCGGTCGTCGGCGGCCTCTACGCGGCCGGCCGGCTCGATGCGCTCGAAGCCTGGGCGCGCAGCCTCAACCGCCGCCGCGTCCTGCGCCTGATCGACATCACGCTCGGCGGCGGGCTGCTCGCCGGCAATCGCCTCGCCGACCTGATCTGGCGCGAGGTGGAGGATACGCGGATCGAAGCCCTGCCGCTCCGCTTCGCCGCGGTCGCCTCGGAGATCGGCAAGGGGCACGAGATCTGGCTGACCCGCGGCCAGCTCCTGCCGGCGCTGCGTGCCTCCTATGCCCTGCCGGGCGTCTTCGAGCCGGTGCAGATCGGCGGCCGCTGGCTGATGGACGGCGCCATGGTCAATCCGGTGCCGGTCACCGTCGCGCGCGCCATCGGCGGGCGGCTGGTGGTCGGCGTGACGCTCTCAGGCGAGGGCTACGGGCGCGGCACCGTGATCCAGGATCACGGCAGCAACGACGACGACGACGAGCGGACCCGCAACGAGATCGGCCAGCAGCGCGGCGCCATAGGCCTCGCCAAGCGGATGTGGCGCGGCGATGCCGCGGCGCCGCCCGACGGCCCGCCCCGCCTCACCCGCGTCGCGGCCGAGGCCTACAGCGTCATGCAGGACCGCATCACGCGCACGCGCCTCGCCGGCGACCCGCCCGACGTCTCGGTGTTTCCGCGGGTCGGCAAGCTGGCGCTGTTCGACTTCCATCGCGCCGAGGAGCTGATCCAGCTCGGCTACGAGGCGGCGGAACGCGCCCTGCCCGCCCTCATCGAAGCTCGCGACGCGCTCGCCGAGCCTCCATAGATCGCGCTGAGGTTTGATCGATTCGATCAAACCTCAGGACAGCGATCGACTCCAAAAAAGGAGCGCCCACACCCGCCGCGAGCGGTGACGGCGCTCATGCCGTCATGATGTAGTCCTGCAGCTCGCGGCGCTCCTGCTCGACCTGCGCGATGCGGCGCTTCACCACGTCGCCGATCGAGATCAGGCCGACGAGCAGCCCCGCATCGACGACCGGAACGTGGCGGAAGCGGCCCTCGGTCATCTTGGCCATGATGTGGTCGACGGTATCGGTCTCGATGCAGGTGACGACCGCCCGCGTCATCGCCTGCTCGACCGGCATGGCGCGCCACGCATCGCCTCCCTTGGCGACCGTGCGCACCACGTCGCGCTCCGAGACGATGCCCTCGACGCGCTTGTTCGCATCGACCACCACCACGGCGCCGATCCGCCGCTCCGCCAGGATCTTGACCACGTCGCCCAAGGTCGCGCTGGCGGCGACCGACAGAACGTCGCGGCCCTTGTCGTCGAGAATCAGTTTCACGGTCATGCTGGCCTCCCTGGCGCGATACGAAGCTTGGGACCATCAAGCATCTGCCGCCTCTCGCCCGTTTGGCAAGTCCGTTCGTCAGTGGCGAAAGGCTTTCGGCGGCAGTTTCGTATCGGGCTCGCGCGGCACCGGATCGAACAGGGGAAACAGCAACAGGCCGGCGAGGAATCCGCCGACATGCGCCTGCCAGGCGATCGTCTGCCCCCCGCCGAACGCGCCGACCCCGGCGCCCCAGAGCAGGTTGAGCCCCGCCCAGACGACGAGGAACAGCACCACGCGGCGATCCTTGAAGGCGTCGACGAGCGAGATCGCCGGCACCCGGAAGGCGGCGCGGCCCTGCACGCGGAACATGCCGAGCGGTCCCCCCATCTGGAAGACGAAGCGGATTCCGGCCGCGGTCGCCCCGGAGATCGCCGCGGAGGCGCCGATCATCGGCACCATCTCGCCCGAATAGGCAATCAGATGCGCCACCGCCCCGGCCGCCGCCGTGATCAGGAAGAACAGCAGGAAGCGCACCGTGCCGAAACGCCACGCCACCGCGCTGCCGAACACCAGGTGCCAGAGCATGTTGACGGTCAGGTGGGTCGAATCCGCATGCAGGAACGCATAGGTCACGAAGCTCCACACATCCGCCGCGAGCCCGCCCGGCACCGCCCCCTCGGCGAGGACCGAAGGGTCGTAGCGCAGCGGAATGAACGCGAAATACAGCAGCACCTGCTGGTCGACGCTTTCGGGGAGGAAAGCGCGCACGACATGGATCGCCACCATCAGGAGGGTCGTCGCGACGATGACCGCCGGGGCGTTGAAGATCGGCTCGCGCGGCGGTGTCAAAAGCGGCCCTCGGCACTGGAGGCTGTTAGGGACTAGCGGCCTCGGGAACGCCGCTGACTTAATCCGCCGCGCCGCCGCCATCAAGCCTTCGCGCATCCGTCTTTGGGCTGGGTCGCGTCGGCACACGATCTGCAATGGTTACGAAACCGTGAAGAAAGCCCGCGTGAAACGGGCCTTCGCTGTGCCAACCGAGTGCCGACCTGTACCGAAACGCGACATGAAGCATCAGACCAGCCGGACCATCTTCGAGTATTGGGACAAGCTGCGCGGCAGCCGCCTGGCGCCCGAACGCGCCGACATCGACCCCAATGCGATCCGCGCGATCCTGGCCGAGACCTTCATCATCGAGATCGACGACGTGGCCGGCCATCCGTTCCGCCTGGCCGGCACGGCGATCTGCGGGCTTTTCGGCCGCGAGCTGAAGGGCGCCGCGATGGTCGGCCTGTTCGCGCCGCGCCAGCGCGATGCGGTCCGCGACCTGTTCACGCGGGCGGCCGGTGATTCCTGCGCCTTCGTGCTCGGCGTGGAGGCCGAGACCGGGCGCGGCCGATCGGCGCCCGGCGAGGTGATCTTCCTGCCGCTGCGCAACGGCCGCTTCCCGGCCCGTCGCGCCCTCGGCACGCTCGCGCTGCTGGAACGTCCCGACTGGGTCGGGGCCGAGCCGGCCGCCTTCCTGGTCCCCGGCACAACCCGCTATCTCGAGCCGTCGAGCTATCGGCGCCTGACCCGCCAGCCCGAGCCGCCCGGCCTGCGCGCCGCACCGAAGCAGCCCTCCCCGGGGCTTGGCGCGCGCCGCTTCTTCGTGATCGAGGGCGGTCGGCGATAAAGGCCGCAGGCTGCCACGAAAACGGCCGAGCGGTATGGTTTCCTTAACCTCGTTCCCCCAAGCTCTGCCGATCGAAGAAAAGATCCGGCATGACCTCGGCAGCCCTTCAAGCGACCCTTCCGCGCCCTTACGCCGACGAACGGCGCCGGCATAGCCGCGTCGCGGTCACCCTGCCGGGCCGTTTCATGCTGCCGGACCGCACCGAATACCCCTGCCAGATGATCAACATGTCGCCGGGCGGCTTCGCGGCCCTGGCGCCGGTCGCAGGCGATGTCGGCGTGCGGATCGTCGCGTATTTCGACGAGCTCGGTCGCCTGGAGGGCGAGATCGTCCGCCACTTCACGAACGGCTTCGCGGTCAGGCTCGCGGTGACGCAGCGCAAGCGCGACAAGCTCGCCGAGCAGCTCACCTGGATCACCAACCGCCAGGCGCTCGGCATTCCCGACGACCGCCGGCACGAGCGCTACGTCCCGCGCACCGCCGCCAGCACGCTGACCCTCGTCAGCGGCATGACCATCGCGTGCCGCGTCGACGACGTCTCGGTCTCGGGCGCGGCCGTGAGCGCTGCCGTCAGGCCCGATCTCGGCGCGCGCGTGACGCTGGGCACGATCGCCGGCCGCGTCGTCCGCCATCTCGGCGAGCGGGCCTTCGCGGTCGAGTTCAGCCGCATCCAGCACCCGGCCGCGCTCGCCGATCAGTTCGGCATCGAGCTCTGACCACCCCGCACCGCAGGAACGCCGCCCCGCGCTGAGAGCGGCGGCGGCGCATTGCGCGCGCCCGATCGTCCCCAACCAGCACCTGATCGCGCCTAATTCGCACCCCGACGCGGCCGCGGCGTGGTGTACGAAACGCTAAATGCGTCTTCGCAATTTTCGTAAAAAACAAGTATAGTTTGATTTTCATATGACGATCTGACTTAGATCGACCTCAAAATATATATGCCATTCTCAATCTCGGGACAGGGGGATTGAGATGACGAAGATCATCAATAGCAAGATTAAACTTGTTTTCACGCTTGTTGCAATAGCACTGACATCGACGATCGCGAATGCTGCCGGAGAAAAGCAGAAGACGATCATCGCCAAGGCGAATACGCTGCCGGTACGCGTCGGCCCGAAGCCGCTGCCGGCGCTCGAGCCCCTGCGCGAGGCCAAGCCCCCGCTCGGCTGGCTCCAGTTCTGCCGCGAACGGCCCGAGGAATGCCGCACCGAGCGCAGCCCGGCCCGCGTCATTCCCTACACGGCCGCGATGTTCCAGGAGATCGACCGGATCAATCGCCACGTGAATGCCGAGATCAAGCCGGTCACCGATCAGGAGCAGTACGGCGTCGCCGAATACTGGACCTATCCGGAAACGGGCGAGGGCGATTGCGAGGACTACGTGCTGCTGAAGCGGCGCCTGCTGATGCAGCTCGGCTATCCGCGCGAGGCGCTGCTGATCACCGTCGTGCGCGACAAGAAGGGCGACGGCCACGCGGTGCTGACCGTGAAGACCGACCGCGGCGACCTCGCGCTCGACAACCAGATCGACGACATCCTGCCCTGGCACCAGACCGGCTATCGCTACGTCAAGCGCCAGTCACAGGAAGACGCCAATGTCTGGGTCGCGCTCGATGACGGCTTCACGGCCCCCGCCGTGACCGCCCGGTAAGCGAAACGACCCGAACGGCCAAGAGAATCGCCGCCCCGGTCTGTCCCCACCCTCCAATCCCCCGACCGGACGGCGCGGGCCGGCTCCTTCCCCCAAGGAGCCGGCCCAACTTTTTTCTCAGAGCGCCTTCAGGCCGGCGGCGAATTCCTTCCAGCGCTGCTGGTAGACGCGCGCCGAGCGCTGCAATCCCGCGAAAGCCGCTTCGTCCAGGGCGCGCAAGACCCGCGCCGGCTGGCCGACGATCAGCGAGCCCTGCGGAAATTCCTTGCCCTCGGTGACGAGCGCATTGGCGCCGATCAGCGAATTGGCGCCGATCTTCGCCCCGTTCAGCACGGTCGCGCCCATGCCGACGAGCACGTTGTCGCCGAGCGTGCAGCCATGCAGGATCGCGTTGTGGCCGATCGTGCAGTTGCGCCCGACCGTGGTCGGAAAGCCCGGATCGGCATGCACGACGCAGCCGTCCTGGATGTTGGAGCCCTCGCCGATCGTCAGCATCTCGGTGTCGCCGCGCAGCACCGCGTTGAACCAGATGCTGACATCGCGGCCGATCGTCACCTGGCCCATCACGCGGGCGCCATCGGCGATCCAGAAAGTCCCCTCGCCCGGCGTCACCGGCGCAATTCCGTTCAAGGCGTAGAGCGGCATGAGCGTGATCGATTCCTAAATTGGGAGGCTGCTTCACCTTAGCGGGAGAATTTGCAGGAAGCAGACTCTAGAAATGCAGGATGGTCAGCAGCGCCGCCCCGGAGCCGAGGCTCCACAGGCTCGCCGCCACCGTGGCGGCCGCGACGCCGAAGATCCGCGCGCGCGGATCGACGGCCGCCGGCATCGCCAGGACGTTGCGCAGGATCAGGAGCGGCGCCGCGAAGGCCAGCATCAGCGCGGCGGCATAGCGGTTCACGCCGCTCTCGCCGAGCAGGTAGAAGCCGGCCCGCCGCGCCGTCACGGCCTGATAGAGCGAGACGACCGCCCCCGCCAGCGCGAAGCCGATCGCCAGGGCGAGAAAGGATGTGAGCGGACCGGTCGTCATCGTGCCCTCCTGCCGCATCCGGCGGAAGCACGATGCCTTAACGATTTGTTAACCGCCAGGATATGGTGAAGCGTTGGTTAACGATCGCCCGCCTCGGCGGTCAGTCGAGGTCGCTTTCCAGGATCGCCATCTGGAAATTGTAGGAAAGGTCGTCATCCTCGTCGTCGCGATAGAGGACGCCGATGAACTCCTCGCCGAGATACACCTCGGCCGAATCGTCCTTCTTGGGGCGGGCCGTCACGCGCAGGGCCGGATTCGCGAAGGTTTTGCGCAAATAGGCCTGAACGCGCGAGATCTCGTCTTTGGTCATCGTCATGTCTCCGTGAGCGCGGGCTGGTTGCCACGCCGGCCCGGCTCACGCAAGCCCGTCGGCGGATCGGATCTCAGACGCCGCCGCCGTGCAGCAGCTGGTCCATCGAGCGGCCGGGCTCGGCGCAGCCGGCGCTGCCGACCACCTTGGCGGGCACGCCCGCGACCGTCGTGTTGTTGGCGACGGGGCCGAGCACCACCGAGCCGGACGCGATGCGGGCGCAATGCCCGATCTCGATATTGCCGAGCACCTTGGCGCCCGCCCCGATCAGCACGCCGTAGCGGATCTTCGGATGGCGGTCGCCATCCTCCTTGCCGGTGCCGCCGAGGGTGACTCCCTGCAGGATCGAGACGTTGTCCTCGATCAGCGCGGTCTCGCCCACCACGATGCCGGTCGCATGGTCGAAGAACAGGCCGCGCCCGATCCGCGCCGCCGGATGGATGTCGACCTGGAACACCGAGGAGGACCGGCTCTGCAGGTAATAGGCGAGGTCCTTGCGGCCCACGCCATAGGCCCAATGTGCGAGGCGATGGCACTGGATGGCGTGGAAGCCCTTGAAGTAGAGCACCGGCTCCAGCACCCGGTGGCAGGCCGGATCGCGGTCGAGCACCGCCGCCAGATCGGCGCGGAACGCCTCCGCGATGCTCGGATCGGCCGCCAGCGCCTCCTCGAAGGCCTCGCGAATGGTCGCGGCCGGCACGTCTGGATGGTCAAGCCGCCCGGCGATCCGATGCGCGATCGCGGCCTCGAGCCGTCCATGCATCAGGATGTTGGCGTGCAGGAACGCCGCGAGGCTCGGCTCGCGGTCGATCACCGCCTCGGCTTCCTCGCGAAGCCGCGTCCAGACCGGATCGACGCGCTTCAGGCTCGGCCGGGCCGAGGTCGAGTGCTGCCCACGCATGTCGTGACCTTCTCGCTATTTCAGGCGCTGAATGCCGCGCTATTTAGGGCCTCCGGCCTCTCTTGACCAGTCACGCCCTTGCGATCCGGCATTGCGTTCAGGCGGCTTGCCGTTTCAGGCGTCGCGCCAGGAAATCCGTCACTGCGTCCGCGAAAGGATCGTTGCGGTCGCCCGCCACCATATGGGCGGCGCCCGCGACATCGGCGAGCTCGGCATGCGGCACCAGGGCACGGAACTCGTCGACTTGGGGCGTGCGGACGAGCTCGCTCCGCGCGCCGCGCACGAGCAAGGTCGGGATCGTCAGCCGGCGCGCTGCCGCCCGCAGCCGGCCCGGCACCTCGGCGATCCCGTGATTGATGGTGCGCGGTCCTTGCAGGAAGCGCGGGTCCCAATGCCAGCGCCAGCGCCCGTCCGGCGATCGGCGGAGGTTCTTCTTCAGCCCTTCGATCGACGCCGGGCGCGGGCGATGCGGCAGATAGGCCGCGACCGCGTCCGCCGCCTCCTCGACGCTGGCAAAGCCGGCATCGGCCCGCGCGCCCATGAAACCCTGCACGCGCCCGACGCCGTCCGCGTCGAGGCTCGGTGTGACATCGACAAGGACGAGGCCGGCGAGCAGCCCCTCGCCCGCTAGCCCAGCGGCGTCGAGCGCCGCGATCCCGCCGAGCGAGGCACCGACCGCCACCGGCGCGCGTCCGAACCGGGCCGCCAGCAGCGGCGCGAGATGCGCGACATCGGCCGCGTAGTCGGCGAACGCGTAGGCGCCGTCCTCGACCCAGTCGGAATCGCCGTGCCCGCGCTGGTCGATGGCGATCGCCCGCCAGCCCTCCTGCGCGAGCCGCAGCGCGGTGCGCCGCCAGGCATGGCGCGTCTGGCCGCCGCCATGCAGCAGCAGCACCGGATCGCCCGCGCCGCCGAGGATGTCGCCGGCAAGCCGGTTGCCGGCCGCGCCCTCGAAGCTCTCGCGCGCATGCGGGATCGTCACAGCGGGTGACGCTCCAGGAAATCGAGCACGCCGAGCTTGTAGATCTTGTCGCCGACCGCGAGCATGTGATCGCGCCCGACGATGTCGAGGCTCTCCGCGTTGGGGAACAGCTGCGCCAGGGCCGGCCCGTCGCCCGAAACGTCGTCGCGGCTGCCGACCGCGACCAGGACCGGGTTGGGGATCGCCGCCACGGCCTCGGCCGGCAGGGTCTGCCGCGTGCCGCGGATGCAGGCCGCGAGCGCCCTGAGATCCGACTTGGTCTGCTCCGCGAAGGCGCGGAACACCCGCCCCTGCCGATCCGGCACGTCGGCGAGCGAGCGCGCCTCCAGCGCGTCGGCGATCGATTCCGGCAGGCCGACGCCGTCGACCAGCCGGATCCCGAGCCCGCCGAGAATCACCGAGCCGATCCGGCCCGGATGGGCATGGGCCAGGAAAGCCGAGATCCGCGCCCCCATCGAATAGCCCATCACGTCGGCGCGGGCGATGTTGAGGTGGTCGAGGAGGCGGCGCACATCCTCCGCCATCAGCGTCGTGTGGTAGAGCGCCGGATCGTAGAGCTTGCCGCTCTCGCCATGGCCGCGATCGTCGAGCGCCACGACGCGGCGGCCGTTCTGGACCAGGAGGTCGACCCAGCCCGTCGTCACCCAGTTCACGGTCGCGGTCGAGGCGAAGCCGTGGATGAGGACGATCGGCGGCCCCTCGCCGCGATCGAGATAGGCGATATCGACCCCGTCGGAAGAAAAATGCTGCATGAAAATAAGGTCCCCCTCGCCGGCATAGGAAACGAACCGGCGACGGCCTGCAACAGGGGTGCGCCGGCGCGGTGAACCCGCGCCGGCTTCGCCGCGACTGACTCCATGCCGCGTGGCGCGCAGGCCCGGATTGCAGGTCCTGTCGGCTGACGGCGCGCATTTCGCGGATTAGGCTCTGATCCGATACGGTTGGATCGGATCAGACTCTAACGTTTTGGTTGAGCATGATCTTTTCCGAAAACCGGTTCCCACTTTTCGGGATCATGCACTAGGCTCGCGACGCCGGTCATGGTCCGGCGTCTGATGCAGGAAAATCGCGGCCCGCGCATATCGCCGGCCGCCTCAGCGGGAAGGATTTCAGGAATGCTGCCCTTTTCTGGAAATATTGCGCCGTTTCGCAGCGCCGTCCGCACCCGTCTCGCCGCCTTGGCGATAGGCATGGCGGCCGGCTTCATGGCACTACCGGCGGCCGGCACGGCCCAGAGCCTGCCGAGCGGCGACCTGCAATTCGACGTCAACTACCGGCGGGTCTCCAACGTCATCCGCCCGGCCCGCGGCCAATCGGCCGACAAGATCCGCGTCACCTTCTCGCTGCTCGGCGCCGAGCGCATCGCGGTGACCTTCAACCAGGGAACCGGCAACGAGCAGCACATCCTGCGGTTCGGCCGCGAGATCGAATACAACAAGCTCGGCTCCAAGATGGTCTTCCAGAAGGAGGACTGGAACCGCATCACCCGCATCATCACCGCGCCGCAGACCATCGAGACGCTGAAGATCGTGGTCACGGGCGAGAACACATGCAGCGCCACCGTCGACTACGAGCTGCGCGAAGGCTTCGACGAGCACAAGCTGCTCGGCCGGAACGGCAAGCCGATCTTCGCCGCCTCGATGGTCGCGGACGGCATCGTGTGCAAGATGAAGGCCGTGAAGCCGTCGTAGGGCGCGGCCCTTGGCTTCCCGCCCCCACCTTTGCTACATCCGGGGTCGGCCGGCGCCCGCCGGCCGAGGGAGTCTGCGATGGCCGGCCATATCGTTCCTCATCTCGCCAATGACGACGGCGTCGTCTCGATCCGCATCGGCGTGAAGGAATTCAACTGCATGGGCGCGCGGCGCCCCTATGACCACCCGCATATCTATCTCGACATGGGTGCCGACACCGAGATCATCTGCCCCTATTGCTCGACGCTCTACGTCTATTCGCCCGAGCTGCATGCCGACGAAACCGTTCCGGCCGGCTGCCTCGTCGACGAATCGGCGCCTGCCTGACGTGACATCATGGCCGCGCCCGTCGTCATCGCCGGGGCGGGCATATCGGGCCTGACCGCCGCCCTCGCCTTCGCAAGCCAAGGCATCCCGGTCGAGATCCACGAACGCAGTGCCGCGCTGGCCGAGATTGGCGCCGGCCTGCAGATCTGTCCCAATGCGAGCCGCATCCTCGACCGGCTTGGCGTGCTCGAAGGGCTGCGCCCGCTCGCCGCCGAACCGCGCGCGCTTCTCGTGGCGCGGCTCGATACGGCCGCGCCGCTCGCCGCCATGCCACTCGGCGCCTTGGCGGAGCAGCGCTTCGGCGCACCCTATCTCGTCGCCCGCCGCGCCGATCTCCAGCGCGCGCTGCTCGATCGCGTCGCCGCGACGCCGGCGATCCGCCTCGCCACGGCGAGCCGCCTCGCCGGCCTCGAGACGCGTGAGGACGGCATCCTCGCCCGTATCGAGGGAGA
>JBDHTH010000039.1:0-11807 GCA_039808545.1 Phreatobacteraceae bacterium
GGCTCAAACGATCTTGAGCCGGATCGCGCCGAGCCCCTCGATGGAGGCTTCCATCATGTCGCCGCGCGTCACCGCGCCGACATTCTCAGGGGTTCCGGAGAAGATAAGGTCGCCGGGATGCAGCGCGAAATGCTGCGAGAGGATGGCGATCTGCTCGGCGACCGACCAGATCATCTCGCTCAGATCCGCCGCCTGCCTAACCTGGCCGTTCACCGCGAGGGCGATGCGGCCCTTGTCGGGATGGCCGACGTCGGCGACGGGGTGGATGAGGCCGATCGGCGCGCCGAAATCTGCCGATTTGCCGACCTCCCAGGGGCGCTTGGCCTCGCGCATCAGGTTCTGCTGGTCGCGGCGGGTCATGTCGAGGCCGACCGCGTAGCCGTAGACGAGATCGAGCGCCCGGTCGGTCGGTACGTCGATGCCGCCCTTGCCGAGCGCCACCACCATCTCGACCTCGTGATGGTAGTTGCTGGTCTTGGGGGGATAGGGGTGCTCGACCGTCTGGCCCTCGGGACAGACCTGGATGGCGTCGCGCGGCTTCAGGAAGAAGAAGGGCGGCTCGCGGGTCGGGTCGCCGCCCATCTCCTTGGCATGGGCCGCGTAGTTGCGGCCGATGCAGTAGATGCGGCGGACCGGAAAGGTGCTGCTCGTGCCGGCGATCGGCACGGTGGTCTGGCTGAGCTCGAAGATCGTCCGCATGAAGGCCCCCTGAAGGCCTCCTCAATAGACCAGCGCCCGGCGCGCGAAAAGACGGGCGAGCCCGGCCCGCCATGCGGAATCGACGGGTTGCCGGTCCTTGCCGGGCGGGTAGTATGGCCGCCCCGCAACGTATGGGCGATGCTCGATGCCGCGCTTCTCCGCCAATCTCGGTTTCCTCTATGCCGACCGTCCGCTGCTCGACCGGATCGCGGCCGCGGCGCGCGACGGCTTTACGGCCGTGGAGATGCACTGGCCCTACGACGTGCCGGCCGCCGAGGTCCGCGCCGCGCTCGATCGCCACAATATCCCGGTGCTCGGCATCAACGCGCCGGTCGGCGGCCAACCGGGCGATTTCGGGCTGACGGCGATCAAGGGGCGGGAGGCGGAGTTTCGCGCCTCCTTCGACCAGGCGCTCGCCTACGCCAAGGCGATCGGCGCGACCGCGATCCACTGCGTCGCGGGCGTCGTGCCGCCTGAGGCGCGCAAGGCGGCCGAGGAGGTGTTCGTCGCCAATGTCGCGGGCATCGCTGACGCGGCGGCGGCGGCCGGGCTGACGATCCTCTTGGAGCCGATCAACCGGCGCAATGCGCCGAATTTCTTCCTCGACGGCAGCGACCATACGGCGGCGCTGATCGCGCGGATCGGCAAGGCGAACGTCAAGATGATGTTCGACGTCTATCACGTGCAGATTTCCGAGGGCGACATCATCACGCGGCTCGGTAAGCATTTCGGCGCCATCGGCCATATCCAGATCGCGGCGGTCCCCTCGCGCGCCGAGCCCGACGAGGGCGAGATCGCCTATCCGGCGATCTACGCCGAGATCGACCGGCTCGGCTATGCGGGCCATGTCGGCGCCGAGTACAAGCCGCGCGGCACCACCGAGGAAGGGCTCGGCTGGGGGCGCGGCTATGGGATCGGCGCCGGGGCTTGAAGATCGCCCGCTCCGCTGAACGGCATTCGGGAGGACGCATGAAACGGCTGGAGGGAAAGGTCGCGATCGTGACCGGCGCCGGCTCGGGCTTCGGCGCGGGAATCGCCGAGACCTATGTGTGCGAGGGCGCGAAGGTGGCGATCGCCGATCTCAACGGCGATGCCGCCAAGGAAGTCGCGCGGCGTCTCGGCCGGCGCGCCATGGCGGTCAGATGCGACGTCTCCAAGGCGAAGGATGTCGAGCGCTGCGTCGAGAAGACCGTGGCGCGCTTTGGCGGGCTCGACATCGTCGTCAACAATGCCGGCATCTCGCATCGCAACAAGCCGATGCTGGAGGTGGAGGAGGCGGAGTTCGACAAGGTCTTCGCCGTCAACGTCAAGTCGATCTTCCTGATGGCACATGCGGCCGTGCCGCGGATGCGGGGCAAGGGCGGCGTCATCATCAATATCGGCTCGACGGCGGGGCTGAGGCCTCGGCCGGGCCTCGTCTGGTACAATGCTTCCAAGGGCGCCGTGAACCTGATGTCGAAGGCGATGGCGATCGAGCTCGCGCCCGAGAAGATCCGCGTCTGCGCGATCGCGCCGGTCGCGGGCGAGACGCCGCTGCTCGCCACCTTCATGGGGAAGGACACGCCCGAGATCCGCGAGAAGTTCATCTCGACCATTCCGCTCGGGCGCTTCTCGACCGCGCAGGACATCGCCAACGCGGCCCTGTTCCTCGCCTCCGACGAGGCGAGCATGGTCACGGGCGCGGTGCTGGAAGTCGACGGCGGCCGCTGCATCTAGCTTTGGGGGGGAATTCCATGCTGACGATCGAAAACACCTTGCCGTCCGACGGCACGACCGGCGCCCTGGCGGGGCGGGTCTGGCGCCCGGATGTCGCCGGCCCCTCGGTGGTGGCGATCCGGCCCGACGGGGTCGTCGACATCTCGGCCGCCTTTCCGACGATGCGCGACCTCTGCGAGACGAAGGACCCGGCCGCCGCGTTGAAGGCGGCGAACGGCGAGCGGCTCGGCTCGGTCGCCGATCTCCTCGCCAATTCGGACGAGCAGCGGCGCGATCCGTCGCGCCCGCATCTGCTGGCGCCGATCGACCTGCAGGCCGTGAAGGCGGCGGGCGTCACCTTCGCGATCTCGCTCGTGGAGCGCGTCATCGAGGAGCAGGCGCGCGGCAACCCCGAGAAGGCGCTCGCCATCCGCGGCGAGATCGACAAGACGATCGGCGGCTCGATCGCAGGCCTGAAGCCAGGCTCTGAGCAGGCGATGGCGCTGAAGGCGCTGCTCGTCGAGAAGGGGCTGTGGTCGCAGTATCTGGAGGTCGGCATCGGGCCGGACGCCGAGGTCTTCACCAAATGCCAGCCCATGGCCTCGGTCGGCAGCGGAGCGCTGGCCGGGCTGCATCCGAAATCGACCTGGAACAATCCCGAGCCCGAGGTCGTGATGGTGGTGGCGAGCGACGGGCGCATCGTCGGCGCCACGCTCGGCAACGACGTCAACCTGCGCGACGTGGAAGGGCGCTCGGCGCTGCTGCTCGGCAAGGCGAAGGACAACAACGCCTCGAGCGCGGTCGGGCCGTTCATCCGCTTCTTCGACCAGAGCTTCTCGCTCGACGACGTGCGCCAGGCGACCGTCAGCCTCAGGATCGACGGGCCGGACGGGTTCGTGCTGGAGGGGGCGAGCGACGTCTCCAAGATCAGCCGCGATCCGACCGATCTCGTCGGCCAGGCGATCGGCGCCCATCACCAGTATCCGGACGGGCTGGTGCTGTTCATCGGCACGATGTTCGCGCCGATCAAGGACCGCGACGCGCCGGGGCGGGGCTTCACGCACAAGGAGGGCGACGTCGTCCGGATCGCGACGCCGAAGCTCGGCGCGCTTGTCAACCGGATGACGAGCTCCGAGGTCGCGGCGCCCTGGACCTTCGGCGCCGGCGCGCTGATGCGCAACCTCGCGGCGCGTGGACTGATCTGAGAGAGGCGGCGGCCGGGGCAACCCGGCCGCAATCGCCGCGCGAAGTCACGGATGGCTATCGCCTGGCACGCAGCAGAATGCCGAGCTTTTCCGGGGGTTTCGAAGTACTTTTCTTAACCATCTGAAAAATACGGGAAAAAAGATTAAAATGCGACGGTCTTTTGGAGATCGGCGCAAGTTCTTCTTAAGCGTTGCGGCGCGATTCCTGGGGCGTCATTCGCTCGGGTGCCGCCATGAACATCTTCAGAAAATTCTTCCGCGACTCCTCCGGCAGCTATATTCCCCTGTTCGGCTTCCTGGTCGTTCCGCTCGTCGGGTTGATCGGCGCGGCGATCGACTATTCCCGCGCCGCGCGGGTGAAGACCGAGATGCAGTCGGCGCTCGATCAGACGGTGCTGGCGCTGTCCCGCGAGATCGGCGTGACGGCGACGCCCGCCAAGCTGAACACGCGCGCCAACGAGCTGTTCAAGGCGCTCTCGCCCGTGCAGGCGCATGATCTTCTCGCCGATATCACGCTCACGGCCTCGAATACCGACAACACGATCTCGCTGACCGCCACCTCGCGCGTGAAGGCTGAGTTCATGGCGGTGGTCGGCATCAAGGAGATCCCGGTCGGCGGCGAGTCGGTCGCCACCTGGGGCTCGCGCAAGATCGACATCGCGCTCGCGCTCGACAATACGGGCTCGATGGCGGGAACCAAGCTGAGCGAGCTGAAGAAGGCCGCCCAATTGCTGGTCGATACCTTCGTGCCCACCAACAACACGACGCCCGACACGGTCCGCATCGGCCTCGTCCCGTTCACCACCATGGTGAGGATGCCGACCTCCGTGCGCGCAGGCGCCTATTTCACCACCTACCAGGAAACCTTCTCGAAGAAGGGCAGCAAGACCGGCGCGACGGTTCTCGCGACCGCGCCGGGATCGGGCTGGACGGGCTGCGTCGTCGACCGCAATCAGTCCTATGACGTGGCGATGGCGGCACCGGCATCGTTCGACACGAAATTCCCCGGCGTCGACCCGAACCAGAGCTACTATTCCACGCTGACCGAGAATTGCACCGGCCTGCAGGAGGTGCAGCCGCTGACGAGCACCCTGAGCGTGCTCAAGACGGCGATCAACAACATGAAGGCGAGCGGCAATACCAATGTCGCGATCGGCGTGGCCTGGGGCATGCAGGCGCTGTCGGGACTGCAGCCCTTGCCGGAAGCGCGCGATCCGAAGACCATCAAGGATCTTTCCCAGATCCTGATCGTGCTGACGGACGGCGACAATACGGAGAGCCGCTTCAGCTCCACGCAGAGCGCGATCGATGCCCGCACGACGCTCGCCTGCACGAATGCCAAGGCGGCGGGGTATCGCGTCTACACGATCCGCCTCCTGGCCGGCAACGAGACCGTACTGCGGAACTGCGCGACCTCGCCGGCGATGTACTACTCGGTCAAGACTGCCAGCGAATTGACGACGGTCTTCGCCAATATCGCGCGCGAGATCGCTGATCTGCGCCTGGCGAAATGATCCCCCTGAGTCTTGTATCGGACGAAATCGCGGGGCCTTCGGGCCCCGCTTTCACGTCATGGCGATGGGCTGCGCGGCGGTGGCGGCGGCGAGGGCTTGGGCTGAGACCGCGAACAGGCTGCTCGGCGTTCCGGCGGCCGCGAAGACGATCTCGAAATCCAGCAGATCGCGGTCGATGAAGGTCTTGAGCGGTGTCTGATGGCCGAAGGGCGGGATGCCGCCGATCGCGAAGCCCGTCAAAGCGCGCACCGTCTTGCCGTCGGGCCGCGCGATGCGTTCGCCGATATCGGCCGCGACCTTCGCCTCGTCGACGCGGTTGGCGCCCGAGACGAGCAGCAGCAGCGGCGTGCCCGACCCGGCGCCGGTGAAGACCAGCGATTTGACGATCGCGCCGACCGGCGCGCCGCAGGCCGCGGCCGCTTCCTCGGCGGTGCGGCTGGAGGCTTGCAGGATGCGGATCTCGATCGGCAGGCCGAGCGTCTCGGCGGCGCGGCGGACGGTCTCGCAGGCGGGCGGAAGCGGCGTCATCGGGGCTCGTTGCGTGGTGGGTCAGCCCTGAATGCCGGGACTCTCGACGATCCGCAAGCGATCGCGGCGGCGGTGCAGCGTATGGCGCCAGGCTTCGACGATGCGTCCGCCCTCGCCCGAGCAGTCGCGGCGGATCAGCGTCACCTGCCAATCGCCGGGCCGTCCCTCTATGTCGATGAGATTATAGCCGGCGTGCTCGCCGCGCGCCTCGCGCAGGGCCGAGGCGGAGGGCACGCCGACCGAGGGGATGCGGGCCGGGCCGATCTCGTAGACCGTGCCGTCATGGGTGTGCCCGTGCAGCACCAGCTCGGCGCCGCCGACCGCGATCGCGGCGCAGACCTGGTCGGCGTCCTCCAGGCATTTCTTGCGCGCGATGCCGGGATCGACCGGTGGATGATGGATCATCACGATGCGGAACAGCCCGTCGCGGCCGAGCGCCGCGAGCTGCGTCGCGAGGCGCGCGCATTGCGCGGGGCCGGCGCGGCCGGTGGCGTAGCCGGGCGGGGTCGGCACGGCGGTCGAGATACCGACCAGCGCGACTTGGCCGCGGCGGCGCATATAGGGGAAATAGCCGGGCTCCGAGCCGCCGTCGCCCAGCATGTAGGGCGCCCAGGAGCGCCAGGCCATGTCGAGCGCGCCCGGCACATAGGCGTCATGGTTGCCCGGAACGAGGCTGACGCGGTCGGGCAGGCCGATCGCCTCGAGCACGGAGCGCGCGATGACGAATTCCTGCGGGAGGGCGATGTTGACGAGGTCGCCCGTGACCGCAACGTGGTCGGGGTTCTGCGCCTTCAGATCCGCGATGACGAGGTCGAGCGTCTCGCGGCGATGGTGCCAGCGGCGCCGGAATCGCCAATTCGCATAGCCGGTCAGCCGCTTGGAGGCGAGCGCGAGGGGCGCCGGCGTCGGCAGCGGGCCGATATGCAGGTCCGAGATATGCGCGATCAGCGGCATCGGCTGGACGTCGTCTTCCGTGTCGCGCCCATCATACCGTCAGGCGCGGCAGCGTTGTCCAATGGCCGATAGAGGCGCGTTCGATTATCATCGCCGGCGCGACACCGCCGGCGGCGGATCAGCGGGCGCTGGTCGCGTTCAGCGCATCGGCCATCTGGCCGTCGCGGATCGTGATCGCCGGCTGCCAAACGTAGCGGGCGCTGCGGGAGAAGAAGGAATACAGGAGGATCATCGTCTTGGCTCATGGGGCCCGCGCCTACGGGCGGGCCGATCGTGTCCGCTGCTGCGGACGGGCTGTAGATAAGACTTTGTCTCATATGGAACCAGTTTGGTTCGATCAGCGGAGCTATGCAGTTTATGCATTCCTCTTTTACCAGTTGGTCAGAATCATGAACATGCTGGGCGCGACAGGCGGACGGTATCGCGATGTCTGAGGGTGCGATCTCGCGCAAATGGCTGCGCAAGGGCCTGCATTTCTACTGGCGCCTATCGCGCGGCATGACGCTCGGGGTGCGGGCCGCGGTCTTCGATTCGGGCGGCCGCGTGCTGCTCGTGAAGCATCGTTACGTACCGGGCTGGCATTTCCCCGGCGGCGGCGTGGAGCCGGGGCAGAGCACCGAGGATGCGCTGGCGGCGGAATTGCTGCAGGAGGCGAATGTCCGCCTCACCGGCCCGGCGCAGCTTTTCGGCCTCTATTGGAACCACAAGACCGCGCCGCGCGACCATGTGGCGCTCTATCTGGTGCGCGAGTTCACGCAAGGGCCGCCGCCGAAGCCGAATGCCGAGATCGCGGCGAGCGGCTTCCATGCGGTCGACGCCCTGCCGGAGGAGACGACGCGCGGCACGCGCGAGCGCCTCGCCGAAATCCTCGACGGCAAGCCGCGCGCCATCGCCTGGTAAGCTCGAACGGCTCTGGCACGGCGCGCGGCGCGGTGGTAGAGGCGCTGCATGCATTTCCTTCCCCATCGGCAGCGACCATGACGGATCTCGCCTTGACCCTGCAGCGCGAGACGTCGAACGACGCCGCCGCGATCGAGCGCCTCAGCGAGCGGACCTTCGGTCCGGGGCGCTTCGCGCGCACCGCCTACCGGATCCGGGAGGGCGGCGGGCATGCGCTGGAGCTGAGCTTCACGGCCTGGATCGCGACGCTGCTCGTCGGCTCCAACCGGATGACGCGGATCACGATCGGCACGACGCCCGCCGTTCTCCTCGGGCCGCTGACCGTGGAGCCGGATTTCCGCAAGCGCGGCATCGGCGCGGCGCTGATCCGCCGATCGATCGAGGCCGCGCGGGAGGCCGGCTACAAGCTCGTCGTCCTGGTCGGGGACGAGCCCTATTACGGCCGGCTCGGCTTCAAGGTGGCGCCGAGCGGCGCGATCCGCATGCCGGGGCCGGTCGATCCGGCGCGCCTGCTCGTGCTGGAGCTGGAAGCGGGGGCGCTCGAGGGGGTGTCGGGCGCCGTGCGGGCCGCGTTGACCGAGGATTGAGGCTGGGCCACATTGACGATCAGCTCGCGGGCGGGGTCCGGGAGTGGCTTGAAATGCGGCTATTCGCCCTCATCGTCAGCGCGTTAGGGCTGCTCGTCTTCGGCGGCGCGCTGGCGGTGTCCCTCGTGCAACCGATCGCAATCGAGCGCACCGCGCGCGATCTTCTGCGAAGGGAGGTCGAGAAACGGGTCGATCAGCGGCTCGATGCGCTCGACGATACGACGATCGGCCGGCTCGCCGGGCAGCTCCTGCGCCGCAATCAGGAGGATGCCAGCCGTATCAAGCAGCAGATTCGCGAGGGGTTGCCGCAGCGCATCGCGGCGCGGCTGGCCGAGATGCTCGATGCGAATTGCGAATGCCGCAAGCTGATCGGCACGCGGCTCGGCGATGCCTTCGCGGGCACGCTCGCCTCCCTGGCTGCGGTGGGTGATCGCCTCAACGCGCTGATCCGGACGAAATACGCGGAGGTCGCCGGCCTCCTGATCCGCGAATTCCGCATCTTCACGGGCGCCAACGCGCTGGTCTTCGGCTTGCTGGGGCTCGTGACGCTGGCAAGGCCGCGCGCCCGCCTGCACCTCATCTTGCCCATGACGGTGCTGCTCGGCGGCGCGACGCTGGTGGCGTATTTCTATCTCTTCCACCAGAACTGGCTGCACACCGTCGTCTTCAACGACTATGTCGGCTGGTGGTACCTGCCCTGGCTCGGCTTCGCGATCGCCTGGCTGTCCGACATCGTCCTCAATCACGGGCGGATCACGGCCAGCGTGCTGGAGGCGACGCTGGGCAGCGTCATCGAGGGCTTTTCGATCTCACCCTGCTGAAAGGGCGTCAGCGCCCCTCGCGCACCCAGGTCGCCGCGATGCCGGCGAGGAGGAAGAGCAGGCCGAGGCCGCCCGCGAGAAGCGGCAGGGCGCCGATGCCGGTGACGACGGTCGCCTGGCGCTGGCGCACCGCCAGCCAATCGCTGCCGAAATAGCTGTCGGCCTGACGCATCTGGAGGATGCGCGGCACGAGCGGGTCGCGCGCAGCCGCGTCGCTGTCGGCGATGCGGAAGACGCTGCCGTTCGTCTCGGTCGCGATAGGCTTGAGGAGATCGGTCGTGCTCGTCACCTCGGTGAATTCGCGCGGGTTCGGCGGGCCGACATGGACGAGGGCCGTCAGCCTGCCGGAGGCCGCGCGCCACAGGCCGAGGGAAGGCTGGTCGATCACCGCCTGCCAGAGGCCGTCCTCCTTCTTCTCCAGCGTCGCGACGCGCTCCGCACCGTCCGGCCCCGTGAGGGTGACGGGCTCGGGCGCATCGCTCATGGTCTGGCGCTCGACGACGAGGCTTGCGCCGCGCACGGTCAGCCGCACGGCCTCCTCCTCGAGGGCTGGCACCTTCATCAGCCAGTGCGAGAGGCGGCGCAGCAGCTCCAGATGCGGGCCGCCGCCCTCGTAGCCGCGCGCCCAGAGCCAGATATGGTCGGAGAGCATCAGCGCGACCCGGCCCTGGTCGATGCGCGAGAGGAGGAGCAGCGGCTTCTCTTCGGGCCCCTGCATGAGCATGTTGGAATCGCGGGTCGGGCGCGTCTCCACGATCCGGAAGAAACGGCTCCAGCGCGGCGGCTCGGCGTTGGCGCCGGGCAGGTCGCGCGTCACGGGATGGCGCTTGCCGGGGTCGCTGAGGCGCGCGTGGAACGGCGCCTCGCTGACGCGGCCGGTCGGGGCGGCGGGCAGGATCTGGTCGAGCGGGGTCGAATAGAGCGAGGTCGGCGTCGCGTAGTCGGCGCCGGAGGCGACCAGCACGGCGCCGCCGTCACGCACATAGCGGGCGATGTTCTCGAAATAGGGGGCCGGCAGGATCGACTGGCGCGCATAGCGGTCGAAGATGATCAGGTCGAATTCCTTGATCTTGAGCTGGAACAGCTCGCGCGTCGGGAAGGCGATCAGCGACAATTCCTGGATCGGCGTGCCGTCCTGCTTCTCGGGCGGCCTCAGAATCGTGAAATGCACCAGCTCGACGCTGGTGTCGGATTTGAGAAGGTTGCGCCAGGTGCGCTCGCCGGCATTGGGCTCGCCCGAGACCAGCAGCACCCGCAGCTTCTCGCGGATGCCCTCGATCGGCAGCACCATGCGGTTGTTGGCGAGGGTCAGCTCGCCGGGGCCGGCCGCGGCCTCGATCTCGACGATGTTCTGGCCCGGATGGGTGACCGGCACCGAGAGCTCGATCTCCTCGCCCGCCATGACGGTGCGGTTGTCGATCGTCTCGCCGTCGCGGCGCACCGTCAGCGGAATGCGCTCGGGAGCGCCCGGGCCGGCCTGGTCGACGCGGATGCGGATCGGCGGGGCCTGGCCGACGATGCCGAAGCGCGGCGTCGAGAGCGCCACGACGCGGCGGTCGCGGTCGTTGGCGCGGCCGGTGATCAGCGCATGCAGCGGCGCCTCGAAGCCGAGCGCGCGGGCGTTGGCCGGCAGGTCGTGGACGCGGCCGTCGGTGATCAGGATGGCGCCGGCGACGCGGTCGGGCGGCACGTCGGCGAGGCCCTTCTGCAGGGCCGAGAAGAGCTGCGTGCCGTCGTCGCCCGTGCTCTCGCCCGCCTCGATGATCCGCGTCTCGATATTGGCGAGCCCGGCGAGGCGCTCCTTCACGATCGCCAGCGCCGCCTCGGTCTCGGCCGCGCGGTTGCCGAGCTTCTGGCTCGCCGAGCGGTCGACGACGACGGCCGCCACCGAGGTCAGCGGCGCCCGGTCCTCGCGCACCAGCGAGGGGCCGGCGAGCGCCAGCACGATCAGCGCCGTGCCGATCAGCCGCGCGAGGGCGCCGCGCCGGCCAACCGCCAGCAGCAGCGTCGCAACGAGAAGCGCGGCGCCACCGAGCGCGGCGAGCAGCCAGAGCGGCACGAGCGGCTGGAAGGCGAGCGAGAACTGCATCTACTGGCCCAGCCTTTCCAGCAGCGCCGGCACATGGACCTGGTCGGTCTTGTAGTTGCCGGTCAGCGCGTACATCACGATGTTGACGCCGACCCGGTAGGCGAAGTCGCGCTGGCGCTGGTCGCCCTCGATCGGCAGCATCGCCTCGCCGCCGGGCGTCACCGCCCAGGCGCCCGCGAGGTCGTTGGCGGTGATCAGCACCGGCGAGACGTTGTCGCCGGAGCGGGCCGGGCGGGGCGGATCGTCCTCGTTCGGGATCGGCAGGGCCTCGATCCACATCTGCCCGGTGGTGTAGCGGCCCGGAAAATCCTTCAGCAGGTAGAAGCTCTTGGTCAGGACGTGGTCGCGCGGCACCGGCTCCAGCTCGGGAATGTCGAGCCCCGTCAGGATGATGCGCAGCCGGTCCGAGCTCGGGCCGCGCGTCGTCCCGCCGGGCGTCGGGATCGACTGATACGCGTCGCGCGTGTCGAAGATCACGGTGCCGCCGCCCTTCATGAAGGCGTCGATGCGGGCGAGCGTCGCGGCATCCGGGCTCGCCGCGTCGGGCGCGATCGGCCAGTAGAGGATGGGGAAGAAGGCGAGCTCGTCGCGGCCGATATCGACGCCGACCGGCTCGGCCGGCTCGAGCGCGGTGCGGAGCTGGAGATAGCGCGTCAGCCCTTCCAGGCCGGCACGGCTGACATTGTCGATCTCCGGGTTGCCGGTCAGCACATAGGCGAGGCGGGTCTTGGCGGTGGCGTCGAGCGCGAAGGCATCCGGCCCGGAGGCGGGCGCGCGGTCGATGATCGGGCTCGACGGCTGGCGCAGCCGCGTCT